>JBLFXU010000001.1:0-45881 GCA_047609575.1 Bacteroidia bacterium
AGCGTCGATGGTATCTTTCCACCTCGGTCATTCTCCCGATTTGAGCCCGCCAATGGCACATCTATTCAATCGCAATGTGCTGCTCGGAGTGAGCGGTGGTATTGCAGCTTACAAGTCCGCAGAACTGGTGCGGCAGCTACAGGAGCTTGGCGCCAACGTTCGCGTCATCATGACCCGTGGCGCTCAGGAATTTATTACGCCGCTCACGCTGCAAGCCTTATCCGGCCAGCCCGTCCACACCGAGTTGCTCGATGAAGACGCAGAAATGGGTATGGGCCATATAGAGCTGGCTCGCTGGGCTGATTTGCTGCTGATTGCGCCCGTGACAGCCGATCTAATGGCCAGACTGGTAGCGGGGCGGGCCGACGATCTCCTGACGACTGTCACTCTGGCCACAGCCGCACCGATACTGCTGGCACCGGCAATGAACCAGCAAATGTGGAAAGACCCTGCCACCGTCGCCAATGCGCAGACCCTGGGCCAGCGCGGGTTGCACATGGTAGGCCCTGCGCTCGGTATACAGGCCTGTGGCGATACCGGAGCAGGGCGCATGGAAGAGCCCTCTGTCATCGCACAAACCGCCGCGGCCCTGTTCGACAATGGCTTGCTCGCTGGCAAGCGTGTGGTCATTACCGCAGGGCCAACGCGCGAAGCACTGGATCCTGTGCGCTATATCTCCAATAACAGCTCGGGGAAAATGGGGTATGCATTGGCCAGGGCGGCCATGGAGGCGGGCGCGTTGACTAGTTTGATCAGCGGCCCTGTCAATTTGGACGCGTCAGAACACGTTACCGTAATCCCGGTGGTGAGTGCGGCCCAGATGCTCAAGGCTTGCCAGGCATTAGTCGATGAATGCGATATTTTCATCGCCTGTGCTGCGGTCGCCGACTATCGCGCCGCCGATGTTGCGACGCAAAAAATTAAGAAGAAAAGCGCTTCCATGCAAATAGAGCTTGTTCGCAATCCCGATATCCTGGCTACGATCGCGTCCAGCGAAAAGCGACCCTTCACCGTGGGCTTTGCCGCAGAAACGCACGATGTCATCGCCTATGCCAAGGATAAGCTCCTTCGCAAGGGCCTCGATATGATTGTCGCCAACGATGTCTCCAATCCCGACATCGGGTTCAACAGCGAAAATAACGCCGTGACCGTGCTGTGGCCCGATGGCGAGGAGTCGTTGGAACTGGCGGGCAAAGACGCCATTGCCAGACAAATTATCGCTATTCTTGCCAATCACTTCCCTTCCGGGGATTGACAGCCGCAGCCGCGCCGCAAGCACGCTTCCAATCGCAGGCACTAATACACAGGTACAGCCCGTGTGAGCAGCCGGTACTATGTAATATCATGGGCGGCCGAATGTGTGGACCCACCTCGCGAATGCTAAAACTGCGTAAAAAAAGTAACGACGAGGCCCCCGAAAAGGACAAGGCCGAAGAGCGCGGCCCGCAAGGGATCTCGGCGGAGGGCAATGCGCTAAAGAAAATCTGCATAGTTGCGCTGCTGGTCATTATGGTCCCGCTGCTCTTGGGCTTTACTTATCTGATTCTGCTGCGCGATCCGGGCCTGCAAACACAACAGCTCAATCGCATCGCTTCATCCTATGCACTGCAACAGGCGACAAATATGCACCGCCTGTTTACCCGGCTTGAAGAGCGGGTGCAAAACGCGGCCCAGTCACCTCTTGCTTTGTCCGCCATCGCCAGCAAGGCCTCTGGCGACATCAACCTTGTAGAAAAAGCCCTGCTGGACTTTTTCCCGGAAGTCATCAGCCTGCGTTTCATTCCTATCGGTGATCTGGGCACGGCTGATTTTTCAGGTGGCGGCAGCGGCTTACGCAATCATATCGAAATGGATCTGGTGCGGCTCGCCAGCGAGGGCGAGGAACCACAGCCTGAAGCCTATCGGTTCGAAGACAGCTGGCTCACCTCATTGGCCTCCAAAGTCTCCCACCCGCGGCTGGCGGATCGCACTGCGGTGATTTTGGTTACCATCGACAACGAACAAATCGCAACCCAACTCAAAGCGCTGGAAAAGGCCAGCGGTCGGTTTGCACTTGAACATGTCATGATGACCGCAGCAGACACCGAGCGCGTCAGTGTGATTGCCTTCAGTGGCAGCGCCACCCCCGGCCCAGCCACGCGCTACGCGAATGTGCCTGGCACGCCGTGGCGGGTCTCTTTTACTCCCTCGCAAGAGCTGATCGGCGCACTGTCCATCGACCAAATACCGATACTGGCTTTGCTGGTGCTACTCATTGTCGCTGCAATCGCCTCCATCGCTCTGATCCTGCGCCAGTTTCCAAAGGCCCTTGAGGAGCAGATCAATCTGGTTATCGCTGCCGCCGACAAAAAGACTTCCCTCTCCCTTGATATCCCGGAGCTGGTAACCCTTGCTAAACAGCTGCGCCGCGCAACGTTGAGAATCTTGCGTCAGGGTCATGCACCGGCTGCAGAAATCCCCACAGCCATGGTCGAAGACCTGTCCCTACAACCCCATGCGCAGTCCCAGGACATGGCTAACCCAATGTTCCAGTCAGGCAGCATATTGGACCAGGACGAAGAGCCTCTGGACCTGGATTTATCAGAAGAGAAGCAGAAGCCTGCGCCGGAACCCGAACAGCTGCTGCCAGAACACATTTTCCGCGCCTATGACATTCGCGGCAGCGCACAAACAGACCTAACCGATGAGGTCATCGGAAAAATCGGTCAGGCGGTTGGTTCCATTGCGGGCGAGATGGGCGAGCAAGCGTTAATTGTTGCCTGCGATGGCCGATTGTCCAGCCCTCGCATCAAATCCTCCCTGGTCAGAGCCATCATGGAATCCGGTCGCGACGTGATAGACATCGGCGTAGTGCCTACACCCCTGATGTACTTTGCCACGCGGCACCTGGAGTGTCGTTCCGGCGTGATGATCACGGGCAGCCATAATCCCCCGGGAGACAATGGCCTCAAAATAGTCCTGCAGCAGCAAACAATCGCCTCCGGTGGTATACAGCAGGTTCGCGATCGCATTGTCACGGGGGATTTCACCTCGGGCATAGGGCGGATGACCCGCGAAGACGTGGTACCTGCTTATCTCGAGGAAGTTCTTCACGATATTGCCATCGCCGTGCCACTGAAAATCGTGGTTGATGCCGGCAATGGTGCGACCAGTGAGATTGCACCCCGCCTGTTCGAAGAATTGGGCTGTGAAGTGGAGCGGCTCTATTGCGAAATAGACGGAAATTTCCCGAACCACTCTCCGGACACAAGCAACGAGGATAATCTCGCAGACTTGTGCCGCGCCGTTCAGGAGCACAATGCGGATTTTGGTGTGGCCTTTGACGGAGACGGTGATCGCCTGGCGGTGGTGACTGGCAAGGGTAATATTATTCGTTCTGATGTACTGCTCATGCTGTTTGCCCAGGACGTGGTATCGCGCAACCCTGGCGCCGACGTAGTGTTTGACGTCAAGTGCAGCCGTAACCTGTCAAAGCTGATTACCCGCCATGGCGGCCGACCTGTCCTATGGAAAACGGGTCACGCGTTCATGAAAGAAAAAATGCGCGAAACCGGCGCCCTGCTGGGGGGAGAGTTCTCAGGTCACATGTTCTTTGGCGAGCGCTGGTATGGCTTTGACGACGGCATGTATGCCGCAGCGCGGCTGGCAGAGATCCTCAGTACGCACGGCGAAACCCTCGATGACTGCATCGAGGAGTTCCCCACCTCGGTAAACACCCCTGAGATCATCATCCCCGTGCCTGATGATTACAAATTCGCATTGATTGACAAGATCGCCCGAACTGCCGACTTCACCTCAGGTAAGATTAACACCATGGACGGTGTGCGAGTCGATTTCAGCAACGGCTGGGGACTGATACGCGCTTCCAATACGGTCGCGGCGCTGACGGCCAGGTTTGAAGCGGATGATCAGGAGAACCTGGAGCTCATACAAGACGAATTCCGTGCCCAGATCGCTCTTGCCGACCCGGAAATTGAACTAAAATTTTGACCCCGCTCTCTAACAGCGGCACCCTAACGGGCTAAAACCCTGCACAGGCCAAAAAAATGTCACTTGATCGCGCCCAAGCTTTGAATATCGCCCAGGTCCTCACTGAGGCACTGCCCTATATTCAACGCTTCACCGGCAAAACCATCGTCGTAAAATTTGGCGGCAATGCCATGGTGGATCCTCAGCTACACGAGAGCTTCGCCCGCGATGTCGTGCTCATGAAACTGGTGGGCATGAATCCGGTGGTCGTCCACGGCGGCGGACCCCAAATTGGTGCATTGCTGGAAAAGCTCAATATCCAGAGCAAGTTCATTGATGGCATGCGTGTCACGGACGCGCAAACCATGGATGTCGTAGAGATGGTTCTGGGCGGCAGCGTCAATAAGGAGATTGTCTCCAGTATCAACCGCAATGGCGGCAAAGCAATCGGGGTTACCGGCAAAGACGGACAGCTGATTCGCGCTCACAAACTCACGATCAGCAGGCCCGGGCCTGAGCTGGGTGCACCGGAGATTATCGACATTGGTCATGTGGGCGAGGTCGACCAGATCGATACCGAG
Organism: Bacteroidia bacterium; assembly: GCA_047609575.1. Classification (GTDB taxonomy): domain Bacteria; phylum Pseudomonadota; class Gammaproteobacteria; order Pseudomonadales; family Halieaceae; genus Marimicrobium. The sequence goes on from JBLFXU010000001.1 coordinate 4,551, forward strand.
GTGCTCGATGTCATTCTAGGTAGCAACTTCATCCCGGTCATTGCACCCATTGGCGTCGGCGCCGACGGCAGCACCTATAACATTAACGCCGATCTTGTTGCCGGTAAGATTGCCCAGGTGATGCGCGCTGAAAAGCTGATGTTATTGACCAATGTTGCCGGACTGCTGGACAAAAAGGGCGAGATTCTCACAGGACTGACGACGGGTCAGGTTGACGAGTTAATAGCAGATGGCACTATCAGCGGCGGCATGTTGCCAAAAATTGGTTGTGCGCTTGATGCCGTTAAGTCAGGTGTCAATAGCGCCCACATTATTGATGGCCGAGTACCTCACGCGGTCTTGCTTGAAACCTTCACCGACGAAGGTATGGGCACATTGATTACCAATCGGCGCGACTAAATTATAGAAACGTCAAAGAACGTCAAAAAATAAAGAAAAAAAACGCCCTCAGTTGCGTTGCTTTTATTGCAGCTGTCCCGGGTAATCGCTACATTAGCTAAAACCCCTTTCGAAGTGGAAACCAATGCCTCCCAGGAAGTCTCAAAGGCGCCAACAGATTCTTGAAGCGCTCGCCCAGATGCTTGAGGACAGCCCCGGCACTCGTATAACAACCGCTGGGCTTGCTAGACAGGTTGGCGTATCCGAGGCAGCTCTCTATCGCCACTTCCCCAGTAAATCGAAAATGTTTGAAGGGCTCATTGAGTTTATCGAAGAAACCTTGTTCAGCCGCATCAGCATTATTCTCCAGGAAGAACCGGGTGCGGCCACGCGCTGCGAAAAAATGATCATGCTGCTACTGGCATTCGCGGAGCGCAACCCAGGCATTACCCGAATCCTCACAGGTGATGCAATTGCGGGTGAAACAGAACGCCTGCACCAGCGGGTAGCACAACTGTTCGATCGTTTCGAGACACAGCTCAAGCAGGTATTGCGAGAAGCCGAAATGCGCGAGGGGCTGCGCCCCAGCATCCCCTTGCAGGCCGCTGCCAATTTGCTAATGGCGACCGCAGAAGGCCGTATATCCCAATATGTCCGCAGTGGTTTCCAACGGCCGCCCACGGCCGACTGGCCCAAGCAATGGGAGCAACTGATGAGCGGCTTTTTTAAAGAGGCCATTAGCCAGCCTGTTGGCAATCAGGCCAGGGGCTTCGTGGGTTGATCCGGCCAGGGCGCGGGGCTGACGGCCTGAGTAGGCTAGGGTTTACGCGTATTGCGTGAGCGCAACGTGCGGCGCATTTCTACAACGTCCTGCAACATACCAAAACGATCAATATCTGCCTGAAAATCAGCCTCCAGATGCGCAATTTCACGCTCTCTGTCAATAACAGCCCGGTCCGTCGCGGCAATTTCGCTCTGCATTTGCTCGATACCGCGCAGGCGCTCAACGTTGACGGTCATCCCGGCACGCTCCATATTTGCCGCTTGCGCCTGCAAGTTCTCTACCTTCTGCTTCAGTGAACGACGGTTGCCCTTCAGAATGCTCACCCGGATCTGCAGGTCGCCCAATGCCCGATTCCGTGCTGCCTCAATATCCATTACTGTGCTGTAGCGCAGCAACAGGCTCTCATCCCACTTACGCAGTCTTTCCTGTTCAGCCAATGCAGCAGCATCTAGCTTGCTCTGCACATCATTGGCTTCCTTTTCTTCCTCGGTTGGCTCTCGCGGCACAACACGAATCACCATGCCTTCGTCATTGAGTATTTCATAACCGCCTTTTATTGCTTCAATAGGCACTTGGTAATCCACCACAACATTGCCCTGGGCATTGCGGTAGCGGTAGAGCCTGTCGGCAGCCAGCGTACTGGTGGTTATGAGCAGTAATAGCAGACCCGTTGCAATCATTCGAGCAACACGGGTTGAGGCGCTTAAGGGCTGCACAAGGCAGATGCCGGCACTATTAGCCAAATCAGACTCCGTACTGCGCCCGATAGGCACGCAGAGCCTCCAGAGCGCCAACCGGCGCATCATCCGCCGCCTGGAGATAATCGATAAGGTGTTCCATGTTAATAATGCTCAATACCGGTACGCCGTATTTTTGTTCGACCTCCTGGATCGCAGAAAGCTCCCCCGCGCCGCGCTCGCACCGGTCTAGCCCAATAGCCACACCGGCCAGCACAGCACCCGCAGCCTTTATCATGGCAATCACCTCACGCACGGCTGTACCTGCGGTAATGACATCGTCGATGATCAGCACGCGGCCCTCAAGGGGCGCACCTACAAGAACACCACCCTCACCGTGATTCTTGGCTTCCTTGCGATTATACGCAAAAGGCACATCAAGGCCGTGGTGTTCCGACAACGCTACTACCGTCGCCGATGCCAGCGGTATGCCCTTATAGGCCGGCCCCAGCAGAACATCAAACTCTACTCCCGACTCAACAATACGCTGCGCGTAGCAACGGCCCAGAGCGGCCAGGGCCTGGCCACTGGAAAATTCGCCAGCATTGAAAAAGTAGGGGCTGTTACGGCCTGACTTGAGGGTAAATTCACCGAAGCGCAGCACATTATAAGTGCGCGCTAGCGCAATGAATTCAGTTTGGTAGCGTTCCACGTTGCTATCATGCTCCCAATGGAGGCATTGTAATTGGCCATCCAAGCTTTAGAATACGCAATTCTGATAAAGGGTACGATCCGCACTCTGGAATCGACCCCGGACCTCAACTGTCATCATAATCAGCGGCAGCGCGGCCTGGGAAGCACCAAAATTGACACTAATAAATAACAAATACTTGCGGCAACTCAGGTGTTATATTGCCGCCGCCGCGGGCCTGGGCATAATACACGCTCTCATACCAAGGGGCTATGAATGAGGATTATCAGTTTCAGTGCTGACGGCATTAAGAACGCCGCAGAAAAGGGATTTTACGACTGGCTGAAAGAGCAGGATGCAGATTTTGTCTGTATCCAGGATCTACAGTGCTCGGAATACGACCTACAGGACAATCTGTTTTTCCCTGAGGAGTACAACGCCTACTTTTTTGATGACATCAATGGCAAGGCCAACGGTGTGGCGATCTACTGCCGACAGCTGCCCAAGGCCATCATGACGGGTCTGGGTTTTGCTGACTTCGACATGGAAGGGCGTTATATCCAGGCAGACTACGAGAATCTGAGCGTCGCCTGTTTGCTCGCGCCGTCAGTGTCAGACAACGACGCAGCGCAACAAGCGCGCAAGAACGATTTCTATTCGCTTATGGGTCCGCATTTACAGAAGATTCGGAATAAGCGTCGCGAGTTTATCATTGCCGGCAACTGGCAACTGGTTCATACGCCCGGTGATGTTCAGGATACCGAGCGCAACAGCACCCAGTCAGGCTTTCTGGCAGAAGAGCGACAATGGCTCAATGAGGTACTGGATTCAGGCTACGTGGATGCGTTTCGTGAAGTAAATTCAGATCAGGATGAGTTCAGCTGGTGGCCAGATGGCGATCGCAGTGAGAACGGCTGGCGTACGGACTTCCACCTTGTCTCCCAGGGCCTACAATACAACGTGGACTACGGCGCCCTCTATAAGACGCGCAATTTCTCCAGCCACGCTCCAGTCATCATGGATTACGACATCGAGCTATAACAGGCCCAATGCCGCATAAATTGTATCAGGAGGCCAAAGCCTCCTTCTGCAACGCAACCAACTGATCGATTCCCTGCGCCGCTAAATCCAGCATGCCATTGAGCTCTTCCCGAGCAAAGGGAGCGCCTTCTGCAGTGCCCTGCACCTCAATAAAGCCGCCAGTCTCTCCCATCACGACGTTCATATCGGTATCAGCTGAGGAATCTTCCGGGTAATCCAGATCCAACACCGGCTCGCCCTGATACACCCCCACTGATACGGAAGCGATCATCTGCAGTAAAGGGTCTTCTACAATCCGCTTTTCACGCTGGAGATAATTAATGGCATCGACCAGCGCAACACAGGCGCCAGTAATTGAAGCTGTTCTGGTTCCGCCATCAGCCTGAATTACATCGCAGTCAATGTTAATGGTGTTCTCGCCCAGTTTGCCAAGATCAATAGCAGCGCGCAGTGAGCGGCCAATCAGGCGCTGTATCTCCACAGTGCGACCACCTTGTTTGCCCCTTGCCGCCTCCCGGCCCATGCGGGTGCCGGTAGAGCGGGGCAGCATGCCGTACTCAGCGGTGACCCAACCGCGCCCCTCACCACGCATGAAGCGCGGCACACCCTTTTCCACAGACGCGGTACAAATCACTTTGGTATCGCCGAAGGCCACCAGCACCGAGCCCTCTGCATGCCGGGTGAAGTTTCTAGTGATTGAAATATCGCGTAATTGTTCGGGCGAACGGCCGCTTGGTCGCTGCATGAGTGTACTCCGGTTGAGGAAAAAACTGGCGCAAGTATACGTGAGCAGCATGTCCCTGTATGCGTTTGGGACAAGCTGCTACACTCGTTGGCCACCATGCAGGATAGGCCCTTCTACTCATTATGATCCAGAGCATGACCGCTTTTGCCAGGGAGAGCGCCGCTGTAGAGCAGGCCATCCTCACCGTAGAGCTACGCACCGTTAACCATCGTTATCTCGACTTGAGCTTCAAACTGCCCGAGCAACTGCGAGCGCTGGAGCCCAATCTTCGGGAGGCGGCCAGCGCCGCCCTTGGCCGGGGCAAAGTTGAGTGCATGATGCGTGTACAAAGCCAGGACTCAGAGGACACGGCCCTGCACGTGGATGCAGACAAGCTGGAGGCTTTGCTCGCCGCAGCCGCGAAAGTCCAGTCGCGACTGGACCAGGCCGCCCCCATTGATCCTTTGCAAGTACTGCAGTTTCCCGGTATTACGCGGGGCCCACAAACGTCAGATGAAAATCTGCAGGCCGAGGCACTGAAGCTATTCAAGCAAGCACTGAAAACACTCACGGATAATCGCAAACGTGAAGGCGATAAGCTCGCTGACATGGTGTTGGAACGGCTTGCCCAGGTTGAGGAGGAGGTCAAAGGCACGCGAAAAATCTTGCCACAGTTGCTGGGGCAACAACGGGAACGCCTGGTCTCGCGCATAGCCGATCTGGACATTGATGCGGACGCGGGCCGTCTCGAACAGGAAATTGTCTACATGGCCCAAAAGGCGGACGTCGACGAAGAATTGGATCGCCTGGAAGCGCATGTGACTGAAGTTCGGCACACACTGAACAAGGGCGGGCCCTGCGGGCGGCGGCTGGATTTCTTGATGCAAGAGCTGAATCGCGAAGCCAATACCTTGTCCTCCAAATCTGTCTCAGCGACAACAACACAAAATGCAGTGGAACTGAAGGTGCTGATCGAGCAAATGCGCGAACAGATTCAGAACATCGAATAAGCCAGCCTCCTTCGCAAGCACTACAGGACATCAACATGCCCAGCACAGGAACGCTGTACACCGTCTCTGCCCCCTCTGGGGCCGGCAAGACCAGTCTGGTCAACGCCCTCATAGAGCGCAACCCACAGATCCGGGTGTCTGTGTCACACACCACTCGCCCGGTGCGACCCGGGGAACAGGACGGTGTTAACTACCACTTCGTTACCGAACAGGCTTTTCTGACGATGCTGGAGCGTGCCGAGTTCCTTGAGCATGCACGCGTATTTGACAATCTGTACGGCACATCCTCCGTGTGGGTGCAAGAACAGCTCAACGCTGGCACCGATGTCATTCTGGAGATTGATTGGCAGGGTGCACAGCAAGTCAAACGGCTACTGCCCCAGACCTGTGCGATATTTATCCTGCCACCATCGCGCCAGGCGCTGGAAGAGCGCCTCAATGGCCGCGGTCAGGACGATGCGGCTACCATTGAAAAGCGCCTGCGCGAAGCGGTACAGGAAATGTCTCACTACACCGAGGCAGACTATCTAGTGGTCAATAATGACTTTCAACAGGCGCTGGAAGAGCTGGCTTCCATTATGTGCAGCGAGCGTCTGCGCACGTCGCGCCAACAGGCGCGACTGGGCGATACGCTGACAGCGCTGCTCTCCTGATACCTACTGGCTTTATACCCACTGGCCCGATCACCAAAACCTCTTCAACTAGGTAGTGGCTCAGTTTGAAATCATGTGCCGTTACGCAGTAGCACGAGAGCTAGCCTGTCACCGGGCGCGTCTGGCGACAGGAGAGCCTACCCCGCTTTATCGGGTATGCACGCTTTTGGTGCGACAGGCGTCCCCGGTGACAGGCTAGCTCCGTGACCCCTGACCCATGACCCATGAACACTTTCAAACTGAGCCACTGCCAACAACAATTACCGCTGGACTCCAACCCCCCGTATTACGCTATAATTGAGGGTTCGTTCCGGGCACAAATCAGTACCCGACCAATCTCTGAGAAGCAGCTTTGAGAAACCGTGCCACACACCTGTTCATTGCAGGGGCACACGCAGGAGTAAATGCAACAATGGCACGTGTAACCGTCGAAGATTGTCTCGAAAACGTCACCAACCGTTTTGAACTGGTCATGGTAGCCAGCAAGCGCTCCCGTCAATTGGCCACTGGTGGCAGAGACCCGCTGGTACAAGAAGAATCTGATAAGCCCACCGTAATCGCACTGCGCGAAATCGCTGAAGGCCTCATCACCCACGATATTCTCACACGTGAGGATGAACTGGAGGCGCAAGAGGAGCTGGCTGAAGTAATGGACAGTGCTGAGGGCATCATGATCGAGCCCTTCGCTGGTAATCCTATATCGGGTCAGCCTCTCTAACGCTAAATTAAGGCTTAGTTCTACCTACCGGGGCATTTATGGCGCAAGATCGATGCAAACCATAGATGCCCTCGACATCACTCTTCGCAGTTACCTGAACGCCGAGCAGGCCAACCAGGTCAAGCGCGCTTACTTTTTTGCCGAACAAGCCCACTACGGACAACAACGCCGCAGTGGCGAGCCCTACGTCACCCATCCGCTGGCCGTGGCCAGCATTCTCGCCGATATGCACATGGACCATCAAAGCCTGATGGCCGCCATGCTGCACGACGTTATTGAAGATACCGGGATAGAAAAGAGCTCAATAGGCGACCAGTTTGGCGAGCCCGTTGCAGAATTGGTCGATGGCGTCAGTAAACTGACCCAAATGGAATTCGAAACCCTGGAAGAAAAACAGGCGGAGAACTTCCAAAAAATGGCACTGGCGATGGCCAGAGATATCCGCGTCATCCTGGTGAAACTCGCCGACCGGCTACACAACATGCGCACTCTGGGTGTGTTGAGCAACGAAAAGGCCCGGCGCATCGCGCGCGAAACACTGGACATCTACTCGCCCATCGCCATGCGCCTTGGCATGAACAACGTACGCATGGAGTTTGAAGACCTGGGTTTTAGCGTGTTGTATCCGATGCGAGCCCGCCGCATCGAGGCCGCCATCCAATCCGCCCGTGGTCACCGCAAAGAACTGCTGGAGAAAATTCGCCAACAAATTTATACCACCCTGGAGCTGGAGGGCCACGCCGTTTCCGTGGTCGGTCGCGAGAAACACCTCTACAGCATTTACCAGAAGATGAAATCGAAGAATAAGTCCTTCGCGGAAATTATGGATATCTATGCCTTCCGACTCATCGTCGACTCTGTGGATACCTGCTACCGCGTGCTGGGCTGTATACACAGCATGTACAAGCCGCGCGCCGGCGCTTTTAAAGATTACATTGCCATTCCCAAAGCCAACGGCTACCAATCATTACATACCGTAGTGATGGGCATGCACGGCGTGCCTATTGAAGTGCAAATTCGCACCCAGGAAATGGAGGACATGGCGAACAACGGCATTGCAGCGCATTGGTTGTACAAAAGCGAGGGACAGTCTGCCAACGGCAGCCATACTCGCGCCCGTGAATGGGTACAAGGGTTATTGGTCATGCAACAGCAGGCGGGCAACTCACTCGAGTTCATCGACAGCGTGAAGATGGACCTGTTCCCCGACGAAATTTACGTCTTCACACCCAAAGGCCGCATTCTGGAATTACCGAGTCGAGCAACGCCGGTAGATTTTGCCTATGCGGTACACACCGATGTTGGCAATGCCTGTGTCGCCTGCCGAATCGACAGAAGGCTGGCGTCCCTGTCGCAACCACTGGAGAGCGGCCAGACCGTAGAGATTCTGACCTCATCCGGTGCACGACCCAACCCTGCCTGGCTGGACTACGCCGTCAGCGCCAAGGCCCGCTCAAATATTCATCACTACCTGAAACGGCAAACACGGGAAGATTCGGTGACCCTGGGACGCAGCCTGCTGGACAAGGCGTTGGCCAGCCTCGGCAGCAGCCTTGATCAACTGACCGAAGCCTATCTAGCGGACTTTCTGGCCGCCCAGCATTACGAGGCACTTGATGACCTAATGGTGGATATCGCCAGGGGCAGCCGCCTGCCGGCATTCACCGCACAACAGCTGGTCACACCCGAATCCGAAGGCACGCTGCGGCCTGTCGACGGCGACGCCAAGCCTGTTTCCATACGCGGTACCGAGGGCTTCATGCTGAGCTACGCCAAGTGCTGTCATCCTCTGCCCGGCGACCCCATTATGGGTTACCTGAGCTCAGAAAAGGGCGTGGTGGTGCATCGGGAACAGTGCAATAACCTCGGCGAAATGCGCGAGCACAGTGAGCGTCTGGTCGCCCTGCGCTGGGATGACGAGGTCGAGGGCGATTACCCGGTGGAGTTGCGGATCGAGGTAGAAAACCGGCGCGGGATGATTGCGGTTATTGCCACACGCATCAACAGCATGAGTGTGAACATCGAGAAAATATCCACGGACAGCAAAGACTACCAGTTCACCTACGTAAATCTGGAGGTGCTGGTAGAGAACCGGGTGCACCTGGCGCGCATTATGCGGCGCCTGCGCAGCATCAAGCATGTCCTGAAAGTCACCCGAATCAAAAACTAAATCTTACCAGCAGGAGATGTCACGTGAGCAACCGTGCGGTCATATCAACCCCAGCAGCGCCCGATGCCCTTGGGCCTTATTCACAGGCTGTTAAGTCTGGCAATACCGTGTGGTTGTCGGGCCAGATCCCGCTTGTTCCCGCATCAGGTGAACTGATTACCGGTGACATCACTGCCCAGGCAACTCAGGTATTCACCAACTTGTCAGCCGTGGCGGAGGCCGCCGGCGGTAGTCTCGACGCCGCCGTCAAAATCAATATCTCCCTGACTGACCTGGCGGATTTTACCGCGGTCAATACCGTCATGGGGCAGTTTCTGCAGGAGCCTTATCCCGCTCGGGCCTGCGTTCAGGTTGCCGCGCTGCCAAAAGGCGCCGCTATCGAGGTTGAAGCCATTCTCTGCCTGTAAGGCCGTTGCTACCCGGCATCCAGTAATTCCCGGTAACCCTGCCGGTAGTCGCTATAAATCAGTTTGTATCCGGAGTCACGCAGCGCAGCGTTACTGCAGCGCTTGTGACCCGCGCTGTTATTGCGGATTGGCTCCGCCTCGGCAACCCCAGCTAACGGATCAGGCTCCAGGCCCATCTGGTGCGCCAGCCAGCTCTCTACCTCATAGCGGGGGGCGGGCAGATCATCGACGCCAATGTAGATCGGCCTCAAAGCCTCTGCTGCGGCAGCCCGTTCGACGAGATGTGCCAAAAATGCGCCAGCGTCTTCCCGGTGGATGCGGTTGGTATAGCTGACAGGTGAGGGCGGACACAGCTCACCACGACGAATTCGCGACAAAAGCCGCCCGCCAGGAATGCCATAGATACCAGCAAAGCGAATGACAGATGCCTTGTGTCCCGACTGCAACAAGCGCTCTTCGGCCGCAATAATAGAGCGCGCCCAGGGGTCGCTTTGTGTCAGCGGGCTATCTTCATCCACCCAACCGCCTTCGCTCTCGTCAAATACACGGGTGCTGCTGGTCATAAAGATATGCGCCGGGCGATGATCACCCAAACCGTCCAACAAATGATCCATCGCCCGTGTAAATCCCACTTTGTACCCTTGCTCAGAGCGATCGGTGGGGTTAAAAATTGCCACCAGAAAGTCAGGCTGCTGATCTGCCAGGAATGCCAAACTGCCAGATTCAGTATAATTTGCAGCAATGCCTGCGAAGGCGGGCGGCAACTTGTCGAGATTACGGCGCACACCGATTACTTCGCAGCCCTGTTGTGCCAAATGGGTGCCACAGCGAATACCAAGATCGCCACAACCGACAATGAGAACAGATCTGCTCTTCATAATTACTTCCTACACTGGTTACACTGGTTACACTAAGGTCCAAGCAAGCAGGACATACCAAACATGACTTTAACCGAACTGCGCTATCTTGTTGCACTGTCCCAGACAGGCCATTTCCGCAAGGCCGCTGAGCAGTGCAATGTTAGCCAGCCCACACTCAGCATCGCCATCAAAAAACTGGAGGGCGAGCTGGGCATCAGTCTATTCGAGCGCTCACGGCACAAGGTCGCCACCACAGCAACCGGTGAGCGGATCGTCGAACAGGCGCAAACGGTACTACAAGAAGCACAAAATCTGCTGGGCCTTGCCGAAATGGGCAAAGACCCTCTAGGCAGTATGCTGTCTGTAGGCGCAATCTACACGGTCGGCCCCTACCTGTTTCCAAAATTGGTTGCTGGCCTGAAAGAACTCGCACCAAAAATGCCGCTGTATATCGAGGAAAACTATACGGCCAACCTGCGCACAAAGCTCACCGGTGGCGAACTCGATGCCATCTTTGTCGCCCTGCCGTTCACTGAAACCGAGGTCGTAACACGCTCGGTTTACGATGAGCCTTTTGTCGTGCTAATGCCCCAGGATCACGCGCTGGTAAAAGAAGACAACATCGATCCTGCAAGCCTCGCCGACTTCAGGGTTTTGATGATGGGAGAGGGGCACTGTTTCCGTGATCAGGTGCTGGAGGCCTGCCCGGGGCTACAGCAAAGTATCCGCAATGATCGCCTGCAGGGCCAGGCGATTATTGAAGGCAGCTCTCTGGAAACGCTGAAACACATGGTGGCCAGCGGGCTGGGCATCACCGTGCTACCTCAGAGCGCCGCAAATTTCGTCACCTATGGGGACCAATCGCTGGCCGTTAGGCCCTTCATTGATCCGGCGCCTTACCGCACCATTGCGCTGGCCTGGCGTGTCAGCTACCCCAGGACGGAAGCCATCGACATCCTCACCGATGCCATGCGCTCGCGCTGAAGCTATGACCGGTATCGCTAGCAGGTCCGTGCGCGAATTGCGCGGCGTTGGCCCCAAACTGGCAGAGAAGCTGGCTGATTACGGCGTTACGCTGGTTGAAGACCTGCTATTTCATTTGCCCCTGCGCTATCAAGATCGTACGCGCGTCACGCCCATTGCAGCGGCAAGGGATGGAGACGATGTCGTAGTGGAAGGCGAGATTCGAGCCGCTGATGTAGTTTTCGGTCGCAGACGCTCCCTCGTAGCAAGAATCCAGGATGGCTCCGGTACACTGACGCTACGCTTTTTTCATTTTTCTGCAGCTCAAAAGAGCAATTTGCAGTCTGGTTCCAGACTGCGCTGCTTCGGCCAGGTGAGGCGCGGCGGATCGGGTCTGGAGATGTACCACCCCGAGTACCGCCTGCTATCGGCAGACACAGAGCCCGTCGAAGAAGCACTAACGCCGGTGTACCCCACGACCACAGGCATAGGACAGGCGCAGTGGCGAAATCTCAGTGAGCAGGCGTTGGCTTCTCTGGCCAGAGAGCCCGCGGTTGAGCTGTTGCCCGCCAGCGACCGCTACCCCTTTCAACTCGACCGTGCCCTGAACTTCTTGCATCGGCCGCCGCCGGATGCGCCACTGGACCTGCTAAGAGAAGGCAGACACCCGGCGCAACTGCGTCTTGCACTTGAAGAATTGGTGGCCCACAACCTGTCATTGCAACGATTACGCGAGCGACAACAGCAAGATGGTGCGCCAGCCCTGGCACCACAGACACCATTGCTGGAGCGTTTCCTTGCTGACCTACCCTTTTCCCCTACGCGGGCCCAGGAGCGAGTACTGGGGGAAATCAGTGCCGATCTGCAGCAACCTGTCCCCATGCTACGGCTAGTGCAAGGCGACGTGGGCTCCGGTAAAACACTCGTGGCCGCCGGTGCAGCGCTGCACGCGCTGGGCAATGGTTACCAGGTAGCCATCATGGCGCCAACAGAACTGCTGGCAGAGCAACACTGGCGCAATTTCAGCGAATGGTTCGAACCGCTTGGCATCAGCATGGAGTGGCTAACTGGACGCATCAAGGGCAAAGCCAGGGCAGGCGCGCTGGCGCGCATTGCCGGTGGCGACGCCGGTCTGGTGATAGGCACCCATGCCCTGTTTCAGGATGATGTGGCATTCGCGAGGCTAGGGCTGGTCGTTGTCGACGAACAGCACCGCTTCGGCGTACACCAACGGCTGGCCTTGACCGAAAAAGCAGGACCGGAGGTGGGTCGACCGCACCAGCTCGTTATGACGGCCACCCCCATTCCGCGCACCCTGTCTATGGTGGCCTATGCGGACCTGGACTGCTCCATCATTGACGAGCTGCCACCAGGCAGGCAACCGGTAACGACTGTGCTGGTCGACAGTATTCGCCGCGATGCCGTCATCGCGCGTGTCGCTGCCGCCTGCGCCCAAGGCAGGCAGGCCTACTGGGTGTGCACTTTAATCGAGGAAAGTGATGCACTACAGGCACAAGCGGCAGAAGCAAGCGCTGCTGAACTAACGGAGGCTTTGCCACATTTGCAGGTCGCCCTGCTGCACGGGCGTATGAAAGGTCCAGAGAAGCAAGCAGTAATGGCCCGCTTTACGGCCGGTGAAATTTCGCTGTTAGTGGCTACAACCGTCATCGAGGTCGGTGTAGATGTACCCAATGCCAGTTTGATGATCATCGAGAACCCGGAGCGACTTGGACTGGCGCAACTACACCAGCTACGCGGCAGAGTCGGACGGGGTTCCGCAGCAAGTCATTGCGTACTGCTTTACCAAACACCGCTATCAGAAAACGGTAAACAACGGCTGGGCGCATTGCGTGAAAGCAGCGACGGCTTTTACATTGCCGAGAAAGATCTCCAGCTGCGCGGACCCGGAGAAGTGCTAGGCACCCGGCAAACTGGACTGATGGCGTTCAGAATAGCGGAGCTGCCGGAGCACAACCATCTACTAGACGATGTGCACGCCATTGCCGCGCAGATACAGCGCGAGTTGCCCGGCAATATCGACGCCCTGATTCAACGCTGGACGGGTAGCGCGGAACAGTACGCCAAGGTTTAAGCACCTCAATGGATACAGGCCTCCTGCGTTTTCTGCCCTCTTTCACACCTCCCACATCTCCGGCAAAGTAGTTCAGGCTTCTCGCCGCTCAGAAGGCTGAGACATTCGCCACAAGGCCTGTCTGTTTCTCGTATGCCGGGTAATCATGCCAGCTGGCCAAATGATTCAACCTAAGCCCTGGCTATCAGCCTCTGTAAAAGCAAAAAAAAGCCCCCGCGATGCGAGGGCTTCTTTAGACTTTCCTTCTGCCGTCATCAGCATCAGCAACAATACTGCACCAACTGATTAACCCAAAATAGGCGGCAGTTCCTTCTGTAACGCCATCTTCTGCTTAATAGCGTCGCCCGTAAGCGCAAAGCCAAGCAGCTTGCCATCCGCATCGCGGAACAAGCCCGTAACGTTATTGCCGTCGGCCTCAATGCTCCACTCACCCTGAGCACCGTGTGGCGGCGGCGCAACGACAACCGGGCAGGCTGGTGTTTTAATCGTTACTGGCATAGCGGGATAAGTGACTTGAGTCGGCTCACCAGCGAGCGTTTTGCCAAGCGCCTTGGCTGCCGCCATCAGTGGCGCAACATAGACCAGCGCATGGCCGTCCACCTCCGCACAATCTCCCATGGCGTACACATTCGCGGCACTGGTCTCCAGCAAGCGGTTAGTCACGATGCCGCGATTGGTGTTGAGTCCGGAAGCGCTGGCAAGATCCGTGCGTGGCCGCACACCAACAGCAGACACAACAATGTCAGCTGCGATGGTTTCGCCGTTGTTCAGCTTCACTACAACACCCTCTGCAGATTTGTTCACTTCGGTGACCAATGGGCCGAAGTGAAACTTGGCACCTTTGCCTTCTAATGCCGCTTGCACAGCCTTGCCAGCCTGCTCAGGCAGCAACGTCGGCAGGCAGTAGGCCAATGGGTCAACGGCTTCTACCTCAAAGCCACCATTGATAAGGTCGTTGGTATATTCACAGCCGATCAGGCCGCCACCGATAATGCAGACCTTCTTCACCTTGTTCTTGGCAATTGCGGTACGGAAGTCTGCATAGTCCAGCAGATCGTTCACAGAGTAGACCCGTTCAAGGCCATCGCCACCGATAGGCGGACGAATAACTTCGGCGCCAACCGCAAGCACCAACTTGCCATAGTGGATAGCAGTCTGGGCATCGCCAACCTTGATCATCTGATTAGCGGTATCGATCTCGTTTACCTTGGTCATAGTCCAGACGCTGGCTTTCAGGTTGCGCGCCATAGTGCCGGCATCAAACTGTGCCAGATCGTCGGCGGACTGGTCCCGGGTGTAACCGGTGGATAGCATAGGCTTGGAGTAGGAGCGGCCATCATCGGAGGTAATCAGAATCAGCGGTGTTTCCGTATCATGCTTGCGGAATTCCTTGGCCAGGCCATAACCCGCAAGGCCAGTACCCAGGATCACTACCGGCGGGTGTACCTTGTCGACCACTGGCTCTTCGTGGTGCGGGGTATCGTCAACCGTGGTTTCTTCCAGTAGCTCAAAATCTTCTTTGCCGACCCCGCAATCCGGGCACAGCCAATCTTCGGGTACATCTTCCCACTTCGTACCCGGCGCAATGCCATCATCTGGCCAGCCTTCTTTCTCGTCATAAACAAGGCCACAGACAATACATTCCCATCTACTCATTTTGTTACTCGCTCTATTTTCTCTTTGTCCGCGCTGTGAAGAAGCCTTCTGGTTCGTATTGAACCCTCGAGCTAAATAAGGAGCCTTCGAGAGGCTGCCAGGCGGTTTTTTAGGCATAAATTTCGAGACGGAACACTATAGAGTTGTACGATAATTGTGCAAGGCTTTTCTCGCTACGGCAGTCTGGCAATTTACGCTGTACGCAGACTTGCATGCGGATCACCGATAACGCATTCTCGGCCCTTTCCACTACTGCTGGCTCTCTCGCTAAAAAAGACTCTATGCATTCCCCAAGAGCTATAGCTCGCGAACCGCTTTGGCAACCCGTGGAGCGCTTCACCAGCAGCGCCCTGCCGGGACAGCATCGTCCCTGGCTTACCGATGACGGCTCCTTGACCGCCAGGCTTGTGAGTCTGGGCCGTGGCCCGTTCAGCGTACAGCGCCTTTATCAGGGCTGGCAGGTGCCACAGCTATCGGAACAGCGCCTGCTGGACCTACCCCAACGTCAACTGGCCTTGATCCGCGAAGTAGCGCTACTGGTGGGCGGCACGCCGCTGGTATTTGCTCGCAGCGTATTTCCTGTGACCAGCCTTGAAGGACGACTGGGCCATTTACGCCGCCTACAGAATCGCTCTCTGGGAGCCATTTTGTTCCGCCACCCCGGGATGCAACGCAGCCCCTTCGAGCTTGCCCGACTACCGGGTGACAGTGCCTACCTACCCAACCACCTGCATCAGGCCAATCCGGCCTGGGGGCGGCGGTCCCGCTTCGATATCGCTGGAAAGTCCCTACTCGTAAGCGAGGTATTTCTGCACGATTTCTCGCCCTGGCCCACTGTGCTGCCGGTACACCGCAGCCAGCGTGGACGGGTAAGCGCTGCAATTACCCGGCCAACCCAGTAAGCTGGGTTTTTGTTTTTACTGCAGAGTCTTGATGCCCAACACCTCCAAGATCAGTGCACTGCTGCACCTGATCCGTTTCGACAGGCCGATCGGCACCCTCCTGCTGCTATGGCCCACTCTCAGCGCCCTGTGGGTTGCCGCTCAGGGCAAACCCAGCGCTTACCTACTGGTAATTTTCGTGTTGGGTACTTTTCTGACGCGCTCCGCGGGCTGTGTCATCAACGACTATGCAGACCGCAACATAGACGGTGACGTGACACGAACACAGAGCCGGCCTCTGGTGATGGGAAGAATCACCGAACGCGAAGCGCTGGTTTTCTTTGCCGTACTCATGCTGTTGGCCTTTGCTCTAGTGCTTTTTACTAACACGCTGACCATCCAGCTATCAGTAGTGGCCGTTGCGCTGGCCTACCTGTATCCGTTTATGAAGCGATACACGCACTTACCACAGGTTGTTCTGGGTGCCGCTTTTTCCTGGGGTATTCCTATGGCGTTCGCGGCCCAGACGCAGGCGTTACCGGCGGACCTGTGGTGGCTGTTTGCGGCGAACCTGCTCTGGACGGTTGCTTACGATACCCAATACGCCATGGTGGATCGCGAGGACGACATTAGAATTGGCATGAAATCGACCGCCATTTTGTTCGGGCACTACGACCGTTTGATCATTGCCTTGCTACAGATAGCCGTCGTTGCCTGCCTGTACCAATTTGGACAAGCATTCGAACTCGGGATGGTGTTCAATGTTTCGCTTCTGGCAGTAGCAGCACTGTTCGTCCATCACCAGTACTTGATCCGGAACCGCGACCCACAGAGTTGTTTTCGCGCCTTCCTGCACAACAACTGGGTAGGCGCCTGTTTTTTTGCCGGTATCGCAATCCACTATCTATCCACTACCTGATCGCCGCGTGATATTTTAATATGAGTTCCACCGAAAACCCTGAGATCACGGCAGAATTTATTACCAGCCTGTCGCAGATTACCGCGCAGCAATGGGATGCCGTAGCACAGACGGATTACCCGTTCCTACGCCACGACTTTCTCTACGGATTGGAGCGCACAAACTGCACAACCGTCGAAACAGGCTGGCAGCCCTGCCACTTGTTACTGCGCCGCGGCGATGCGCTCGTTGGTATAATGCCTACGTATTTGAAATCACACTCCTATGGCGAATATGTGTTCGACTGGTCCTGGGCAGAGGCGTGGCAGAGCAAAGGGCACAGCTATTATCCCAAACTGGTAACCGCCATCCCCTTCACACCCGCCACCGGCCCTCGCCTGTGTACTACGAATGCGTTGAGTCACGAAGAAGCTATGCACTGCGCCGTACAAGCGGTCCAACGCTTCGCCACGCAGCGCAACCTGTCTTCCTGGCACATGCTTTTTCCGACTGAGCAAGTGAGCGCGCAGTTGCTACAGGCAGGACTCCCACGCCGCGCCGCCACACAATTTCACTGGTTCAACGAAGACTACAAAACCTTCGATGAGTTTTTGGCCACCATGACCAGTCGAAAACGCAAGTCTCTCAAGCGTGAACGCCGCCGTGTGCAAGAGCAATCGATCACATTGCAAACACTCACAGGGGATGACATCAGTAAACAGGACTGGGAGACGTTTCACCGTTTTTACCAGTTTACCTACGCCAAGCGCAGCGGGCACGGCGGTTACCTGAGTCGGGAGTTTTTTTTGGAAACCGCCGCAGGGCTGGGTGAACAGGTGGTCATGGTACTGGCTTACCGGGAGGGGGAGGCTATTGCTGGCGCGCTTTATTTCCGCTCCAGCGACACTCTATTTGGCCGCTACTGGGGCTGCGAGCAGGAATTCGACTGCCTCCACTTTGAAGCCTGCTACTACCAGGGTATCGAATACTGTATTGAGCACGGACTATCACGTTTTGATCCAGGCGCGCAGGGAGAGCATAAGATCCAACGCGGTTTTCACCCGGTAACAACCTGGTCTAATCACTGGATCGCAGATCCTGACCTGGCGGTTGCAGTCGCAGATTTTACCCGACGCGAAGAGCACCAAAATGAACACTATCGACAGGCTACATCGCAGTTACTGCCTTTTCGAATGCCCGACAACGAAGCCGTTCCCGGCAAGAAGCCCCTATGAATAACAATGACAAACCGGCCTTGATTGTCGATCGGACGGCCCTGTGGCCATTATCACCAACAACGACGCACCCATAAACCGCATGACCCTGGGGTTTATCGATGAGTTGGAGACCGGACTGCCGCAACTTGCAGAAGACCATACCGTGCGCGCAATCATCCTCCGGGGTGCCGGTGAAGACAGCTTTTCAGTTGGCATGAACCTGAAACAACTCGGTGAAGGGAAAGCCTCCTCGGGTAGTCACCAACTGGAGGGTATGATGGCGTTTCTGGAAAAACGAAAGCCCGATTTCTCTTCCGACCCCAAGTAACAACTAGCCGATACGACGCTGCCAGACCAACAGCCTATTGTTGGCAGGCATGGTGTTATCCGATTGCAGCACAAAGCCTGCGCTGGCCGCCAACTCGTTTACTGACTCGAAATGCCGAATCGCGCTCAGCGGGTTTTGCTGCGCCAGCCACTCATCAAAACGCGCATTACTGTCAACGGTGTATTGACCTCCATAATTGAACGGCCCATACACGGCTAATACCGTTCCATCCGCTGCCTCACGGTCCAGCATCGCAAACAAACGCTGCACAGCAGCATAGGGCATGATATGGAACGTATTGGCGGTGTATATCGCTTCGGGAATCACCAGTGGCCATGGATCCTGCGCAACATCCAACGCGACCTCTGGCGCAAGATTGGTGCCGGTGAATGCTCTGCACCTGGCATGCAGATTCAGCAGGTTTTCCGGCAAGTCGCTGGGTTGCCAGCGCAACCAAGGCATACGCTGCGCAAAGTAACAGGCGTGCTGACCCGTGCCGCTGCCGATTTCCAGAACTTTAACCTGGTCAGCAAAAGCGCTCTTGAGGACTTCAAAAATATAGTCCCTGTTGTTCTCGCAGGCCTGGGAGTAGGGAAGGTCGGACACAGGGTACGTATCAGGCCGAGGCGGGTTTGTCGCGCGTGAATACAAACTCTCGGGCGGTGGACTCGCCTTTGTTGTAGCGATAGCCATCTACACGGAAATTTTTCAGACCCTCGGGATCGTTCAGTCCCTGGTCGATGATGTAACGCGTCATCTGTCCCCGGGCCTTTTTCGCAAAAAAGCTGATGATTTTGTATTTGTCGCCTTTGAGGTCTTTGAACACCGGCGTCACAATATCTGCCTCCAGCGCTGTTTTCTGTACTGCTTTGAAATACTCATTGGAGGCCAGGTTAATCAACACTTTACTGCCAGACTTACCCAACTGTTTGTTGAGCGCCTGCGTAATCGAATCACCCCAAAAATCATAGAGATTCTTGCCGCCGCTATTGGCAAACTTGAGGCCCATCTCCAATCGATAAGGCTGCATCAAATCCAGCGGCCGCAGCAGCCCATAAAGACCTGACAGTATGCACAGATGCTTCTGAGCAAAGCCAAGCTCTGCCGAGCTGAGGGTATCTGCCTCCAGCCCGGTATACACATCGCCCTTGAAGGCCAGGATAGACTGCTTGGCGTTGTTCAGGTCGAAAGGCGTTCTCCAGTTCATAAAACGCGCGTGATTGAGGTTGGCGATATTCTCGCTGACACCCATCAAGTTGCGAATATCCTGCGGACTCAGGTCCCGGGCGTCTTCAACCAGAGCCGTAGACTGTTCCAGGAATAAAGGCTGCGTGCTTTTACGCGTTGTTGGGGGTGTTTCAAAATCCAGCGTTTTCGCCGGTGATATCACTGTTAGCATGGGTTGGAGTCCGCTACTCGATGGTAAAGGCCGCGCCTTTTATCTTAACTGGTTGGCTATGATACTCTGAGACACAACAATCACAAAAAAACTTGTTCTGCATGGCTTTCCTGCGCAACTGCGTCCACTTAATCGACTTCCTAACAGACCGCACTGGCCGCCTCATCGCCTGGCTAGGACTGGGAATGGCCGTCATTACTGCGCTGGTGGTGGTGCTTCGTTACGGCTTCAATATCGGTTCAATCCTGGGCCAGGAGTCAGTGATCTACATGCACGGCTCCCTGTTCCTGCTCGGAGCGGCGTACGCTCTGAAAACTGGCGCCCATGTCAGGGTGGACATCTTTTATCGCAACTTTAGCCCTCGCGCCAAGGCCTGGGTAAACAGCCTCGGTGGCATCGTATTTCTATTGCCCCTGTGCACTTTTATTGTCATTAGCAGTTGGGGCTATGTTGGCGAGTCCTGGTCGATGCGCGAGACCTCACCTGAGCCAGGGGGTATTCCCGCGGTGTTTTTGCTCAAAAGCTTGATACCTGTGGCGGCGATCAATCTCGCCCTACAGGGCGTAGCAGAGATTTTTCGCAGTGTGCTGGTATTGGTAGAGGGGCGGGCGGAGTAATGGAATTCATCGCTATTTATATGTTCCTCGCGGTCTGCCTGCTACTCATGCTGGGTTATCCCGTTGCATTCACGCTAGCAGGCACTGCGCTGGCCTTCGCCACCGGTGGCATTTTATTCGGTGTCTTCGATGCCAATTTCCTTTCTGCCTTGCCAGGACGTATTTTCGGTACGGTCAATAATATGACCTTGATAGCCGTGCCCCTGTTCATTCTGATGGGTAACGTTCTGGAGAAATCCCGGGTTGCCGAAGAGCTGCTGGACAGCATGGCAAAAGTATTCGGCGGCTTGCGCGGCGGCCTTGGCATCTCGGTTGTTGTTGTCGGAATGCTCCTTGCTGCGAGCACGGGTATTGTCGGGGCGACGGTTGTTACCATGGGTTTGCTCTCTCTGCCCACTATGTTGCGCGCCGGTTATAGCCCGAGTCTAGCCACCGGCACCATCTGCGCCACGGGCACGCTCGGTCAGATCATCCCACCCTCCATCGCGCTCGTACTGCTAGGAGACATACTCTCCAACGCTTACCAACAAGCCCAGCTGAATATGAATATCTTCAACCCGAAGACGGTCTCTGTCGGCGATCTGTTCGTGGGCGCCTTGATTCCAGGACTAATGCTAGTCGGCATGTACATACTCTACCTGCTGGCCTACGCCCGGCTGCGTCCGGACGAGGCTCCCCCTGCAGAGAGTGGGCCACTCGACGTAACCGCGCTGCTAAAGGGACTACTGCCGCCGCTAGGCCTGATCGGCATCGTATTGGGTTCAATTCTTGCCGGTGCGGCCACCCCGACGGAGGCCGCAGGTATCGGCGCAGTTGGCGCTCTAGTGCTGGCCTACGCGAAAAGGCAAATGGATTTCGCCCGTCTTAAAGCTGCCCTACAAAATACGCTGGAAGTCACCTGCATGGTCTTTATGATCCTGATAGGTGCCGCTGTGTTCTCGTTGGTGTTCAGGGGCTTTGGCGGCGAAGAGCTTATCCACGGCTTTTTTGATGGTATGCCCGGCGGCGTGATGGGTGCCACGCTGGTGGTCATGCTGGTGATATTCCTGCTGGGCTTTATTCTGGATTTCATTGAGATCACCTTCGTGGTCGTGCCAATTGTCGGGCCGATTCTACTTGCTATGGGAGTGGACCCCGTCTGGCTGGGGATCATGATTGCCCTGAACTTACAAACGTCTTTTCTAACACCGCCGTTTGGCTTTGCACTGTTTTATCTGCGCGGAGTGGCCCCCGAAAGTGTGTCTACCGGCGCTATCTACCGCGGTGTGGTTCCCTTTATAATCCTGCAACTACTGTTAATGCTGGCACTGTGGTTTTGGCCCGAACTGGCCACCTGGCTACCTGCTAAAGTTAAGGCTAGTGCCTGATTTCAAACCGGGGCATTCCTGCTGCCGGTCCTCTTACGGACAAGCGCTATGAGCGACATCGACACTACTCCCGTGCCACGCGGCAAACTTGCCCTGCAAACGGTTGCCATGCCCAAGGACACCAACGCCACTGGCGACATTTTTGGTGGCTGGTTGTTGTCGCAGATGGATATCGCAGGGCTCATCACGGCCAGTGAGGCAGCAGACGGGCGCGCTGCCACGGTCGCGATCGACGGTATGACCTTCCTCACACCGGTACACGTAGGTGCCGTGGTGTCCTGCTATTGCGACGTACTGGAAGTCGGGCGCAGTTCAATCCGCATCCTTGTGGAAGTGTGGATAAAATCAAAGATAGACGGCGAGCCGCTGAAAGTGACCGAGGGGGAGTTTGTGTTCGTCGCGATCGATGAGACGGGGCATACGCGGGGAATTTCCAGCTAAATTACGATCCCTGGCGCTACAGCGCGTCTAATATTCATCATCGCCAAACACTTCATCACGCAGGTTGATGTAAGCCTGTTCGGAAATGTGATGGTAGTTGCGCACACCATTGTAGAACTCACGGTAAGACGCGTAGACCTTGGCCGCCATCGGGTCCTTTTCAACTAGCGACTTCAATGCCTGCTGCGTGCCCTTCCAAAACGCCGCCATCACATCGTCTGGCATGCGTCGCAACTGCACCCCATGTTCATCAATCAAACTCGTTAAAGCGGCATTATTGCGCGCTGTATATTCGTCGAGCATGTCCTGGTTTACCGCACGTGAGGCGTACTTAACGATGGCCTGCAGGTCTGGGGGCAAAGCCAGGTAAGCGTCCTTATTAACAATAAACTCCAGCGTAGCACCCGGTTCGTGCCAGCCAGGATAGTAGTAGTACTTGGCCACTTCATGAAAGCCGAAGGCGAGATCATTGTAAGGGCCGACCCATTCCAACGCGTCTATAACGCCCGTCTGCATAGACGTGTAAAGCTCTCCACCGGCAATACGCACTGCGCTGCCGCCCGCGGCCGCAAACACTTCACCGGCAAGGCCAGGGATCCGCATTTTCAAACCCTTAATGTCCTCGATGGAGTTTATTTCCTTATTGAACCAACCCGCCATCTGCACGCCGGTGCTACCACCGGCCATCGGAATAAGATTGTAGGGCGCGTAGGCCTCCTGCCACAGTTCTTCGCCGCCGCCATAGTGCAGCCAGCCATTCATTTCCTGGGCGTTCATACCAAACGGTACTGAGGTAAAAAATACTGACGAGGGAACTTTGCCCTTCCAGTAGTAAGCCGCCCCGTGCCCCGCCTCGGCGACGCCTCCAGATACGGCGTCAAATACTTCCATGGCCGGCACGATTTCACCCGCGCCATACACATGCAAGGTGAGTCGGCCATTACTCATCTCATCCACAATGCGGGAAAAGTTCTCTGCTGCCAGGCCCAGTCCGGGAAAGTTCTTTGGCCAAGTGGTGATAATTTTCCATTGAAAGGTCTGGCCGTTGCCGGTGTAGGCCGAATTCACCGAAGCAATACCATCAGCTTGTGTAGTCCGATCCCTAGCCCACAGCCCCAGCGTCGTTACAAGCGCGGCTACCAATAGCAAGATGATCATCGGGGTGTAGCGTTTTTCGGTGGGAACATCGGCCATGACGTGTAGCGCCTCTTTGTGGATACAGCTTATTGCTTATTCTTGGTTCGGCTTAATTCAGCGGCTTACATCAGCTGCAGGTTTGCGTATTGCAGCACCAACCACTTGCTACCTTCAGTATCAAAATTCACTTCCACGCGGGCACTGGCGCCACGGCCTTCAAAGTTTAACACGACGCCCTCGCCAAACACCTGATGATAAACCGGCTGACCCAGCGACAAGTCAGTATCCGGCACCTGGGCATGGGTAAGGCTACTCACAGGCTGCGAAATGGTGCCATGCAAGCGCACCTCCTCAATCAGTTCAGCGGGTATTTCACGCACAAATCGAGAGGGTGCGTTGAAGGTCTCACTACCGTGCAGGCGACGACATTCGGCATAAGTCATAACCAACTTCTCCATTGCACGTGTGATACCCACGTAACAAAGACGCCTTTCCTCCTCAAGGCGGCCCGGCTCCTCCATCGACATACGGTGTGGAAAGAGGTTTTCTTCCATGCCCGCCAGGAACACTAATGGAAACTCCAGGCCCTTGGCCGAGTGCAGGGTCATCAGCTGCACACTGTCCTCGTGCTCATCCGCCTGCGCATCACCCGCATCGAGCGCTGCGCGGTCGAGAAACTGCTGTAGTGGCGTGAGATCTTCGTCTTCGGGCACAAACTGTTTGGCGGCGCTGACCAGCTCCTCGAGGTTCTCGACGCGTGCCTGCCCCTTCTCACCCTTTTCCTTTTTATGGAACTCCACAAGATCTGACGACTGGATAACATGCTCCGCCAATTCCTCCAGTGTCAGCTCATCGATACCCGAGTCCAATTCGTTAATGAGAACCTGGAAGCCCTCCAGTGCTGCGAGGGCCCTCGCGGGCAGCAGTTTTTCATCCAACACCACGCCTATCGCGCCCCACAGGGGGAGATTTCGCACCCGAGCTGCTTCTCTAACCGTATCCAGTGATTTCGCGCCAATGCCCCTGGGCGGAGTATTAATCACTCGCTCCATGGCAGCATCGTCGCCACGATTAACCAGCAAACGCATGTAAGCCAATGCGTTGCGGATTTCCATGCGTTCATAAAAGCGCTGACCCCCGTAAATGCGGTAGGGCATGCCGTGTCGAATAAGAGATTCTTCCAGTACTCGGGACTGGGCGTTAGAGCGGTACAGGATTGCGGCGGAGGATCGATTATTGCCCGAATCCAGCCATTGCTGAATCTGCTCTACGATGTAACGCGCCTCGTCCTGCTCATTGAAGCCCGCGTACAGGCTGATAGGCTCACCGGTTTCACCACTGGTCCACAGTTCTTTACCCAGACGGCCGAGGTTATTCGCAATCACGCCATTGGCGGCCTGCAAAATAGTCTGGGTGGAGCGATAGTTCTGTTCCAAACGAACGGTACGGGTATCGGCAAAATCTTCGGTAAACCGTTGAATATTCTCGATCTTGGCGCCGCGCCAGCCGTAAATTGACTGATCATCATCGCCTACCGCCATCACGGGAATATTGCTCCCAGCCAGAACCCGCAGCCAGGCGTACTGAATCGTGTTGGTGTCCTGGAACTCATCCACCATGATCTGCCGAAATCGGCCCTGATAATGCGCCAGCACCTCGGGGCTTTTCAGCCACAACTCGTGCGCGCGCAGAAGCAATTCGGCAAAATCCACCATGCCAGCCCGGTCACAAGCAATTTCATAGGCCTGGTAGACTTGCCGCATGGTCTGGGCAAACAAGTCTCCGGGCGGGGTCTCGACGTGGGCCGCGCGCAGCCCCTCGTCTTTCTGCGAGTTGATAAACCACATGGCCTGCTTTGGCGGCCAGCGGGACTCGTCCAGCTCAAGCTCCCGGCACACGCGCTTCACCAGTCTCAACTGGTCGTCGCCATCCAGAATCAGGAAGTTCCGGGGCAGGCCTGCCTCCTTCCAATGGGCTTTCAACAACCGGTGAGCCAAACCGTGAAAAGTGCCTACCCACATACCTCCAGAAGGCAAATGCAGCATTTCCTCGATGCGACCACGCATCTCGCGGGCCGCTTTATTGGTAAAGGTGACCGCCAGAATGGACCAGGGAGAGAAGTCCTCCGCACGGATCAACCAGGCAATGCGATGCACCAGAACGCGGGTTTTGCCGCTGCCTGCGCCCGCGAGCACCAGCATATTCTGGCCCTCGGCAGCAACGGCGTCACGCTGGGCATCATTGAGTGGTGAAAGAATGTCAGTTACGTCCATCGGCGCATTCTAACCAACTGATGCGATGGCATGTAGAACTTATTGCTCTGTAATCAACACGCGGTTGCCTTGAGCAGCGCGAAGACGCAAAATGCCTCATAGCCACGTGCAGGACCAGGCCGCCATGAACCACGACCAAGATGACAACACCGGTTTTTCGGACGCAGAGGGCAACGGCCTGGGCCAGAACCCCTTTGATAAGTCTCGCCTCGAGCAGCCAGACTTCGACCCCTTCGACGACGACACCTATGAAGAACCCGATCGGGACACCGATCACCCGGGAGCCTACGCCGAGGAACAATTCCAGGAAGAAGAGGAGATTGACGACCTCTTTCCAGACAACGACCTGTTTGAGGACGACAACACTCCATCGGTACCCGTAAAACCCGCTGTCAGCTACGATGAACAGCGCAGTGCCCTGGACGAGCTGGAACAACTGGCCGAAGCGCATGATCTGGGCGTCGAAGACTTCGAGGACCCAGACTTCCAAGACCAGGATTTCGAAGACCCGGATTTTGAGAGTCCGGATCAGCCCGATTCGGACGACATCAGTGCGGACAGTGCCGCTATCGTCGCGCGGCGCTGGGACGATAGCCTCGACTCCGATACTGATACCCCTTCCAGCTGGCAAGATGGAGATGATTTTCTCGACGAGGGCGACGTGGACTCCCCACCCTGGCCGATGGGGTTAATCGCCGTTGCGGTACTTGCCCTGATACTGCTGATTGCTGGCGGCTACGGTGTCATCCAGCAGAGAAAGGCTACCGGCGACGAGATTCGCCAACTACGCGCCGAACTGGCTACCGCCACCAGCCAGCAAGACATCGACCAGAGTCGCAGCGCACTGCAAGCCATGAAGGCACGCAACAGCGAACTACAAGCTTCTATGACTGCGCTAGGCCGTGAGAACCGGCGCCTGTCAGACACCGTGGGGGGCCTGGAGGCCCAGCTGGACGCACAGCAGTCTGCACTGGCAAAAGCTGCCACCATAAACACCTCTGCAGCTCCCAAGCCCGCAGTAATGGCCCCGGTGCCCGCCGCACCGGCGGCAAAACCAGCAACCGCAACGAGCTCAGTCGCAGCACCGATTGGGGATAATAGCTGGTTCGTCAATTTCGGCTCTTATGGACAACGCGAAGCGGCCCGTAGCTGGGTTGCAAAGCTGAACCCGGCTAGCGGCGAGACCATCCTGATCGCTACCCAGGCGAATGGCAGAACGCTCTATCGAGTGCGCGTGGTGGGCCTATCCGGCCGTGAATCAGCAGAACAAATTGCCCGGAGCCTGGAGCAAGAATACAAACTGCCCAAACTTTGGGTCGGTAAACAGTAGGCGCCCATTCCGCCTCGTTTAGGCGGCTTGGCAGCGCGGCGATGGCCTGTTAAGGTCATTTTCCCTAGTTTGAGGAACCGACTATGAGATTATTGAAGACAGCATTTGTAGCCCTTGCCCTGGTAAGCGCCCCTGTAATAGCCCAGGACTGCAGCGGCCCTGAAGTGCCTGCCATTCCCGATGGCGCTACTTCCACCTACAATCAAATGATTGAGGGTATGGGCGCTGTTAATAGCTTCAAGGCCGCCAACATCGAATATATGAAATGCCTCGATGCCTTGAGTGACGCTGCCAAAGCTCCTGCGAAAGAAGGCAATGTGTTAGATGATGCCAAGGCTGAGCTAAGTGCACTGGACGCGAAGTACAATGACGCCGTGTCCAATGAAGAAAGGTTGGCAGGACAATTCAACGCAGAAATTCGCGCGTACAAAGAAACCAACCCCGAGTAGTCTTTAGGGCTCTCGGTTTACAGCATGGCCAGGGGCCCGAGCGGGCTCTTGGTCAACGCCACAGCAACAACATACCCAATGCCGAACCCAGCAACAGTGTATCCACAGTGTGGGGAAGTACTCTGGTTAGCGGGTGCGACAGGTGTGGATCATCCCGCAGCATCCAGTAACCGCGCAGCGCAAACCCTGAAATCGACAAGATCGCACAAGTGATATGTTAGAGGTAAAGCCATTCCACGACGTGCCAGAGCCTCTAGCCCATAATTTTCAAGGCGCAGTAGGGAAGCAGATTGAACACGATAATCAGTAGCTTGAATTTCGCCATATAGTCAAAGTACATGGCCTTGAGCTGATCTTCAGGTATGTCATAAAGCCCAGTGTGAACGCTGATAACGAATGCTCGCATAACGGCAAGACACAATGCGGTAAGTGCCAATAAAGACATACTGAGGACCGTGCACCAGCCCAAAAAAGTTGTTGCTTCTGCCATGCTCATTATCTCAGCCCTCGTTCACGGAGCTGCTCCCGAACATGAGATTCGAGTCAGCAAATGTAGTTGCTGTTTACGCGCCCGCTGAGCAGTTTAAGCTGTCAATAGCATATCAAGCTCAGGGCTATGCTCGCCTGCGTGTTAATCAAGCAATGGCTACTATGGCGCAGCCTACTCCAGCTGCGCACCGTATTTGTAACAGTTCCCTTTGCTGAATCGATCTTCATAGCGCTTGCGGGATTTCTTCCAGGACTCCATTTGTCGAGCAGACCCGCCGCCTCTCCTTAGTTTGGTATATCGCTCGATGGTGTCGCGAAGCTGCTGGCAATCGCTCTGTGAAAGCTCCTGTGCCACAGACACCCGAGACAAAGGCAATGCAAAAACCACCAGTAACAATACTCTGCGTTTCATTGGAATTCCTTTTCCATTGAGATCGTTTATGTCTTCACCACCGGCATAGCACTTAATCAGACGTATGTTCATGGATAGTCCATCAAACGTATTCCAGGTGTCTTTGCGTGATCTCTAACGCAGGTTTACGTCTTGAACCCGTGGTGGGTTACTCTGATTTGCCAACACCGCCCACTATTCAACAGATACCCTTAGACATCCAAATACTGTACTCGTATGGCTGGCCCATTGCCTGTCAAGCTTTCTTGACGAATTCAGATTTCAGTTTCATGGCGCCAATGCCCGCGACTTTGCAGTCAATATTGTGGTCGCCATCGACCAGCCTTATATTCTTTACCTTGGTTCCCACTTTAACCACTGACGATGAGCCTTTGACTTTAAGATCCTTAATGACCACAACCGAATCGCCATCATTCAGTACATTGCCATTGGCGTCTTTTATTTCTGGCTCGCCCAGTGCGTCATTGTCTTCACCGTCTTTGGCCCACTCATGTCCACACTCCGGGCAGACAAGCATTAATCCGTCTTCATAAGTGTATTGTGATTTGCATTGAGTACAGGCTGGCAATTTGTCCACAAGGTCTCCTGTGTTAATGGCTTATCTAGTCAACATGAAAAAAAATTACTCACCCTGAGCCACCTCAGCGGGCTTTTCTCTATAGGCTCAGAATCACAATTACAGTGGTAAGGGTAAATAGTATAGACGGCAGCAGCGCTCTAACGCGAAACCTGACCGATGCGGATTCGAAATGCCTTAAGGTGAAGACAAGAAAAGATAATGCCAAGGTGAATGACAGGTTCGCCAAGGCCAACAATATGACGGTAGATTTTGTCCCGCCGGCTAGGCCGTCCACGCCATTGTGCAATCTTGGCTAGGTTACAGATAACCCGAATAACAACGGGCTCAAGACATATCTGGAGCCTATGTTCTGCGCAACTGAATCAAATATTCTGAACTATCGCTTAAAACTCTGACCATAGCAGGCCAGCGTCAAACTCTAGTAGTAACCAAAATCGGGGGGATGACGAGACAAAATCAAGCAGTAGTCCGGATCGATGAAGGGGAAAAAGAACGGCTCTACACGAAATTGCTACTATCTCTGATAAATGGCAGATCAACTAATGCCATTCACTCTAAGCTCAATTCAAGGCGATTCGCTTAGTGGTGGCGTTTCTGTTTCTGTTTCTGTTTCTGTTTCTGTTCCGGCTTCTTCCGCGTCCTGGCTTAGCTTTTTAAGGCGTTTTTCTTCTTTCTTTTTGATTTTCGCTAGTTCTTTCTGCCGTTTTTCGAATTTGTAATTGGGTTTTGCCATTACATTTCTCATTCTCAGGTTTAGATGCGCAAGGTATCAGCTGCAAACGCTTAGAACTTCCAGGCGAACGGGAAGGTGGCACCAAGGTTTGTAAGCCTCTGATGGGTCTGGTTACTATCAAGTAAGGGAAATAGCACCTGCGACCGGTCCAGCACTAGCTAAACTTCTACTAATCTATCATACGGTAAACCCAAAGGAGCTGATGTGTTTCTACAGCGTTATCAGTCCTTCAGATTGGGTTGTATCACCGCTCAAAGGTAAACAAAACAAGCATAGCAGTCGGCGACAGAGCCACTCGACTGCGTATGCAGGTTATGTTCTACAGCTTATAAAGGTTGTACTTTATTAGCGCAGGGACCTTTTTGACCTTGGCCAACTTCAAACTCTACTTCCTGGCCATCATTCAATGTAGCGTAACCGCCGCCAGCTTGAATTTCTGAATGGTGTACAAACAGATCTTTGCCGCCATCTTCAGGTGTAATAAAACCAAAACCTTTATCGGCGTTGAACCATTTAACAGTACCTTTACTCATCTTCTTTACTCATGTTGTTGGTGAAATAAAAAAAGCACATATCCGAATTCACCGGTTCGAATATATGGATTGAACAAAAACTGTTGACCACTCAACTGGCGGCCATAGTATTCCAACTTATCCCCTCATAGTAGTTGAAAATACCGCAACTTACCCAACGATATCCTCAGAACTAATACCTATACAGGGCATGAGCTGCCACTAATAAGCATCCCAACGAGGAACAAATTGCGCTTCCTCGTCAATAAAGAGACGCCTTTTCGCCTGCAGCAAAAGCACACGCTAGCGTGTCCCCACCTTGGGCAGTCACTAGCTGCCCCTGTAGCCAAAAGGCCTGACATTGCTGCCATTGGCCATTTCGAAAAATTAGCGCGGTTGATCCTACAACAATCGACCACTTATTGCTGAATTTTTCACCTGTTTAGATTATCTAGAAACAAAGGCCAAAAAAGGAAAATTCTTTAAAAACAGATAGTTAGCGGTATTAGGCCTAAATATCGCTCTCCCACCGCTGCAAAGCTTACCGCCTCAGAGCCTGCCTGGTAGGAAAAATGGCTTTCCGGGTCCTATTCTACGGTAACGGATTTCGCGAGATTACGGGGTTTATCTACGTCCGTGCCCTTCTGAACCGCGACGTGATAAGACAGTAATTGCAGGGCCACGCAGTAGACAATCGGCTTGATCACCTCTGGACAGTGCGGTACCGGCAGTACGGTAATCCTGTCTTCGTTCTCAAAACCAGCTTCCTTGTCAGCGAA
Source organism: Bacteroidia bacterium (assembly GCA_047609575.1). Classification (GTDB taxonomy): domain Bacteria; phylum Pseudomonadota; class Gammaproteobacteria; order Pseudomonadales; family Halieaceae; genus Marimicrobium. The sequence continues at coordinate 35,217 of JBLFXU010000001.1, forward strand.
CACAAATAATTCACCGCCCCTGGAACGCACTTCCTCCAGATTGGATTTCAGCTTTTCCAGCAGTTCATCGTTAGGGGCAACAGCCACCACGGGCATATCATCATCGACCAATGCCAGAGGGCCGTGCTTAAGTTCACCCGCGGGATATGCTTCAGCGTGGATGTAGGAGATTTCCTTGAGCTTCAGAGCGCCTTCCATAGCGATGGGATACTGGATGCCCCGTCCCAGGAAAAGCGCGTGGTGTTTGGGAATAAACTCTTCCGAGAGTTTCTGGATCGCGTCGTTCATCTGCAATGTCTCGGCGACAAATCCGGGTAATTTGCGCAGTGCATCCATGATATCACGCGCCCGGTCAGGCTCCATGCCACGTCGGCGGCCAAGCGCCAGGGTCAGCATCAATAAGCCGACAAGCTGTGTAGTGAACGCTTTAGTAGAAGCGACGCCGATCTCAGCCCCGGCCTTGGTTAGAAATACCAGGTCACATTCACGCACCAGGGAACTGTTATCCACATTTGCCACAACCAGGCTGCCAATAAACTCACCCTCGGTGGCATTGCGCAGAGCGGCTAGTGTATCTGCTGTTTCGCCAGACTGTGAGATCGCAACCAGTAAAGTGCCCTCATGCTGTACACGTTTCCGATAGCGAAACTCTGACGCCACCTCAACCTCACAGGCCACTCCGGCAATTTCTTCGAGCCAGTATCGCGCAACCAGGCCGGCATGATAGCTGGTACCGCAGGCGACTATTTGAACGTTCTGCACCCGGTCAAACAACGCTCCGGCGCCTTCACCAAAACGCTCTTCAAGCTGCTGGTAATCTGTGGCCTGAGCAAAAGTTGCTTCAATCGAGCGGGGCTGCTCGAAGATCTCTTTGATCATGAAGTGGTCGTATGTGCCTTTGTCGGAGGTTTCCACTGCTTCGCTTATGCGTGTCCTGGGCCGAATGACCGGCTCACCCGCGGCGGTATAGACCTGCAGGCTGGAGGGTGTGATCTGCACCATATCCCCCTCTTCCAGATAAATGAAACGGTCAGTAACCTGACGCAGGGCCATTTGATCCGAGGCAAGAAAGTTCTCTCCAATACCAATACCGACAACAAGAGGGCTGCCTTCGCGTGCACCCACAACCTCATGCGGGTTGTGTTTGTCGATCGCTGCTATGGCATAGGCGCCATCCAGGCGAGCGACCGTGTTCTTCAGAGCATCGATCATCGTTGCGCCGCTCTCGAGCTCCCGGTGCATCAGATGGACGATAACTTCACTATCTGTAGCGGAGGCCATTTGGTAACCGTCTGCCACCAGCTCTTCACGTAAAGCGACATGGTTTTCGATAATGCCGTTGTGTACCAATGCAAGCCGGTTTCCAGATGTATGTGGGTGTGAATTGTTCTGTGAAGGCTCACCATGTGTGGCCCAGCGCGTGTGAGCGATACCGGTCAGCCCATGGTAAGGCTGGTCGTTCTGTGCGCTTTCAAGTTCGCTAACTTTACCCTTGCGTTTGTGCATTTGAAGTTGCTGATCAGCATTGATCAATGCCATGCCGGCAGAATCATAACCGCGATATTCCAAACGTCGCAGGCCTTCCAACAAAATCTCGGATACTTCTCGCCTCGCGGCCGCCCCTACAATGCCACACATAATTAGTTCCCGCCGTCCCGCTTATCGGGGCGCGTCCATCCGCTGATATTACGCTGTTTGCCTCGCGCAACAGCCAGTTCGCCTTGCTCGATAGTTTTTGTGACACTGGATCCTGCCGCAACAAAGCCATCGTCTTCTATGCGCAATGGTGCAATCAGAGTGCTATTGGAGCCCACGAACACACCATTGCCAATATCTGTTTTGTGTTTGTTTACGCCGTCGTAGTTACAGGTAATTGTTCCCGCACCAATATTGACGCCGCTACCCATTTCGCAGTCGCCAATATAGGACAAGTGATTCACTTTACTACCCGGGCCTATAGTCGCTTTTTTAGTTTCCACAAAATTTCCCACTCGCGCATCGTCGGCCAGCATAGTCCCGGGGCGCAATCTTGCGTAGGGTCCGACACTACAATTGCGGCCAACGCGCGTTTCCTGGAGATGACTCATAGGATGTATGTGAGTGCCGTCGGCAATGTCGACATCACACAACACACAATTGGCGCCAACAGTAACGCCATTGCCCAATGACACTCTGCCTTCAATCAAAACATTGATATCGATGAATACATTCTCGCCACAACTCAAGCTACCGCGAACATCAAGCCGTGCCGCATCTGCGATGCTAACGCCGCTACGCAGTAACTGTTCCGCGTGTCGTCGCTGGAATTCCCGCTCAACCTGATTCAGCTGTACCCGGTCGTTAACACCCAGAATTTCCAACTCTGAATCGGCCAGGCATGATGCGACCGTTTTGTCTTCTGCAACTGCAAGGCTGAGTACATCCGGCAAATAGTATTCGCCTTGGCTGTTTTCGTTTTTTACTCGGGGTAAGTAGCTGGCAAGATCGGCTTGTGGCGCAGCCAGGACCCCGGTATTAATTTCGTTGATTTCTCGCTGCTCGGCTGACGCATCTTTGTCTTCAACCACACCTAGCAGCGCGCCCTTGGCGTCGCGTAGAATTCGGCCGTAGCCAGAAGGGTCGCCAAGTTTCGCTGTAAGTAATGCCGGACTGTCCTGCGCAGCTTCAACCAGGGCCTGCAACGTGGCAGCTTCAATCAGGGGAACATCGCCGTACAGCACTAGGACGATCGAGCCAGGAGCAACGGCTGACATGGCTTGCATCACTGCATGACCGGTACCCAAACGCTCTTTCTGAATTGCCCATGTAATGTCGCTGTCTGCAAGCTGTTCCTGGACCTGCTGCGCACCATGGCCAATCACCACATGAATAGCCGTCGGCGAGAGCTCTCGCGCCGTAGCTATCACATGGGCGAGCATCGGTCTCCCTGCGACCGGGTGAAGTACTTTAGGTAAATCCGATTTCATGCGCGTACCCTGCCCTGCGGCCAGGATCACGACTTCCAGTTTCATGGCGATGGCACCTCACCCGATATTATTCGTGGTTTTACGGGGTAGATACAGGCTATCCCCCGCAGCCTATTATGCGTTCTGGGACCAGTAAGACCAAGCGCCGCAGTGTGATACGGATAACACTGGGAGCAAATGACTACGGCTTTGACAGCAAAGCGCTACAAGGTTGCCGGTTTTTTTGCCATCGGGTGACGGCAGGACCCTAAGTAAGTCCCATTCGTCTCTGACGCCTTTATCGCTAGAGCCGCTGCAGTGCCAGCTGGCCGTATAGAGGGGTCAACCGGCTGATAATTGAACAGCTGAATCAACAGCTCCCCCGTTAGCAGGCGCTACGCAAGGTCAATCATTCAGGCGCTCTCATGGCGAATATCTTAGCCTTCTGAGCGGTAAGAGCGCCTGAATGATTGACCGAACCCCAAGAAACAGGCAAAAAAATCCCCGGAATAACCGGGGCTTAGTATAGAGATGCTGTCGGCGTTTGCTTAGCCGCGTCCCGCCCTGTTCTTCAGCTTACGCAATGTCGCAAGCTGCGCAGCGGCTTCGGCTAGCTGGGCAGAGGCCCGACCATAGTCAAAGTCACCTGACTGATTGGCCAGTACTTGTTCGGCTTCGCGACGCGCTTCTTCGGCCACCGCTTCGTCCATGTCAGCGGCGCGCAACGCCGTGTCGGCAAGAATGGATACTATGCCTGGCTGTACTTCCAGAAAGCCGCCAGACACATAGTACACTTCCTCATCACCACTCTGGGTGACCAGACGTACCGGGCCAGGCACAAGGGCGGTCAACAATGGGGCATGTCCGTAGTTCACACCCAGTTCTCCCATCTCGCCGGTGGCGACAAGCACCTCAACCAACCCAGAAAAGATCTCCTCTTCCGCGCTGACGATATCGCAATGAATGGTCATTACCATGTTGGGGCCTCCCGCTAAGTCCGCTTACAGGTTCTTGGCTTTCTCGACGACTTCGTCGATGCCGCCAACCATATAGAAGGCCTGCTCAGGCAAGTGGTCGTACTCGCCGGCCAATATTCCCTTGAAACCCGATATGGTGTCTTTGAGAGACACGTACTTACCAGGAGAACCAGTGAAAATTTCCGCCACATGGAAGGGCTGCGACAGGAAGCGTTCTATTTTACGGGCACGGGTAACAGTCTGCTTATCTTCCTCCGACAGTTCATCCATACCCAGGATGGCGATGATGTCTTTCAATTCCTTGTAACGCTGAAGCACTGACTGTACGCCACGAGCTGTGTCGTAGTGCTCGCTGCCGATCAGCAGTGGGTCCAACTGACGTGAGGTAGAGTCCAACGGGTCTACCGCAGGGTAAATACCTTTTGCCGCAATATCACGAGACAGTACAACCGTTGCATCAAGGTGCGCAAAGGTCGTTGCTGGTGAGGGATCGGTCAAGTCATCCGCTGGAACATATACCGCCTGGATAGAAGTAATCGATCCAAGCTTGGTTGAAGTAATGCGCTCTTGCAGTACGCCCATTTCTTCAGCCAGCGTGGGCTGGTAGCCCACCGCAGACGGCATACGACCCAACAGTGCGGACACTTCTGTTCCCGCCAGTGTGTAACGGTAAATGTTGTCAATAAACAGCAGTACGTCTTTGCCATCATCACGGAACTTCTCAGCCATGGTCAGGCCGGTCAGCGCAACACGCAGACGGTTACCCGGCGGCTCATTCATCTGTCCGTATACCATCGCTACTTTGGAGTTAGAGAAGGTCTCCACATCCACAACTTTGGATTCCTGCATCTCGAAGTAAAAGTCGTTACCTTCTCGAGTACGCTCACCCACTCCCGCGAACACTGAAAGGCCGGAGTGCTCAGTAGCGATGTTGTTAATCAATTCCATCATGTTGACGGTCTTGCCCACGCCGGCGCCACCGAACAGGCCGATCTTTCCGCCTTTGGCAAATGGACAAACCAGGTCGATAACCTTGATGCCTGTTTCCAGCAGTTCTTCTGCAGCAGCCAGCTCTTCGTACGATGGGGCTGCGCGGTGAATAGAGGCACGCTCTTTTTCGCCAATAGGGCCACACTCATCGATGGGGTTACCCAGCACGTCCATGATGCGGCCCAGAGTCTCGATGCCAACAGGTACAGAAATCGGTGCACCTGTGTTGTCTACGCCAAGACCCCGGGATATCCCTTCGGAAGAGCCCATGGCAATAGTGCGAACTACGCCATCGCCCAACTGCTGCTGGACTTCCAGAGTCAAACCTTTCTCGGGAACAATCAATGCATCGTAGATCCCCGGCACGTTGTCGCGGTTAAACTCTACGTCGATTACCGCGCCGATGATTTGTACGATTCGTCCGCTACTCATGTTCGGATCCTCTATTCAATAATGTAATTCTGATTGACCAGGGCTAATTCTATTCCCAAGGCCGAAATTCTTTCGCTACTTTAGCTGATCGCTGAAGCTCCGCTGACAATCTCTGACAGCTCCTGCGTAATCGCTGATTGACGCGCCTTGTTGTAAATCAACTGGAGATCGTCGATCAGGTCGCCCGCATTATCAGTCGCGTTCTTCATTGCCAACATTCGCGCGGCCTGCTCACATGCGCCGTTTTCAACTACTGCTTGATAGACTTGTGACTCCATGTAGCGGGTCAGCAGACCTTCCAGTAGCTCTTTCGCATCAGGCTCGTAAATGTAGTCCCAATGATGCTTCATATCGTTTGAATCTTCCGCCAGCAGAGGCAGTAACTGCTGCACGTTCGGAGTTTGCGTCATGGTGTTTTCGAACTCGTTACCCACCAGAAACAGGCGATCTATCTTGCCGTCCTCGTAAGCATCCAGCATGGCTTTAACACCACCGATAAGATCTGCCAAAGTGGGTTCTTCACCAAGGTCACGTATCGCAGCAACCACGTTACCGCCGTAGCTGCCAAAAAAAGCTGCTGCCTTGGCGCCAACCAAACATAAATCGATCTCTATGTTCTGCTCGTCCCATTCCTTCATGGCTCTAACTGTCGCTTTGAACAAATTGATATTCAAACCGCCGCAGAGACCTCGGTCGGTGGAGACTACAATGAAGCCAACGCGCTTTACTGCGCGCTCCTGCATATAACTGTGGCTATATTCGGGCGCCGAGTTTGCCAGATGGCCAACCACAGAACGCATACGGCGGGCATAAGGCTTACCCCGGTGCATGCGTTCCTGAGCTTTACGCATCTTGCTCGCAGCTACCATTTCCATGGCGCTAGTGATCTTCTGCGTGCTTTGGATGCTCGAGATCTTGGTGCGTATTTCTTTTCCGGCAGCCATTTAAATTACCAGGTCTGAGTCGACTTGAACGCCTCGAGTGCAGACTTGAAAGCCGCCTCGATGTCGCTGTTGTAGTCACCGCTCTCAACGATCTTATCCATCAATTCGCCTTGTTCGGCGTGCATGTAGGACAACAAAGCGCTTTCGAAATCGCCCGTTTTGTTAACATCTACATCGTCGAGATAGCCTTCGTTGGCTGCGTACAATACCAATCCCATTTCCGCTATAGAGCGCGGGGAGTACTGACCTTGCTTCATCAGCTCTGTAACGCGCTCACCGTGATCAAGCTGCGCCCTGGTGGCATCATCCAGGTCGGAGGCAAACTGCGAAAACGCCGCCAGCTCACGATACTGTGCGAGTGCGGTACGAACACCGCCGGACAACTTTTTCATGACCTTGGTTTGTGCTGCACCACCTACCCGCGATACAGAGATACCCGCGTCCATCGCTGGACGTACGCCCGCGTTGAACATGCCGGACTCCAGGAAAATCTGGCCGTCGGTTATTGAAATCACGTTAGTGGGTACGAATGCGGAAACGTCACCGGCCTGTGTCTCAATGATCGGCAATGCGGTCAAGGAGCCGGTCTTGCCCTTAACAGCACCCTCGGTGAATCTTTCAACATAGGCCGGGTTAACACGCGCGGCACGCTCAAGCAGACGCGAGTGCAAGTAGAAAACATCGCCGGGATAAGCTTCACGACCCGGTGGACGACGCAGCAGCAGGGAGATTTGGCGGTAGGCCCAAGCCTGCTTGGTCAGGTCATCATAAATAATCAGGGCGTCTTCACCACGATCGCGGTAGTACTCACCCATGGTGCAACCTGCAAACGGTGCCAGGTACTGCATCGCTGCAGGATCGGATGCGTTAGCCGCAACGATGATGGTGTGATCCATCGCGCCATGCTCTTCCAGTTTGCGTACCACCGCGGCTACCGAGGAGGCCTTTTGGCCAATGGCAACATAGATACACTTAATGCCGGTGTTTTTCTGGTTGATGATCGCGTCAATCGCAATAGCTGTCTTACCGATCTGGCGGTCACCAATAATCAGCTCACGCTGGCCACGACCGATTGGCACCATGGCGTCGATTGCCTTCAGGCCGATCTGTACCGGTTGGTCAACCGACTGACGCTCAATGACACCGGGAGCAACTTTTTCCAGTGCATCCGTTAGAGCAGCATTGACCGGACCTTTACCGTCGATGGGGCTTCCCAGAGCGTCAACAACACGACCCTGCAGCTCCGGTCCAACCGGTACTTCCAGAATGCGACCGGTACAGCGGCAGCTCTGGCCTTCCGCTATGGTCTTGTAGTCGCCCAGGATTACCGCGCCTACAGAATCGCGCTCAAGATTAAGCGCCATACCGTAGATGCCGCCTTCAAACTCGATCATCTCGCCGTACATTACTTCGGCAAGACCATGAATACGGATAATGCCGTCGGTCACCGAAACCACGGTGCCTTCATTGCGAGCTTCCGAGCTGACATCGAGTTGGTCGATGCGCTGCTTGATAATCTCACTGATCTCAGATGGATTCAGTTGCTGCATGCTCTGTTCCTCAATCCTATTGTCCTGAACTTCAGGAATTCATTGCCTCGGCCAGCTTGTTCAGCCTGCCGCGCACGGACCCATCGATAACCATATCGCCGGCCCTGATTAATACACCACCCAATAGCTCTTGGTCGGTCGACGTGCTGACTTTGACGTCGCGTTCGAGCTTGCCGCGCAGAACTTCTGCCAGGCGATTGACCATACTGTCATCCAGATCGAAGGCAGAGATCACTTCTACATCTACCGCCTTTTCCTGGTTCGCTTTATACAGTCCGAACTGGGTGTAGATCTCCGGCAGCAGTGCAAGACGCTTATTAGAGGCCAGGATGCTTACCAAATTTTTAACTTCACCACTGGTGGCGTCACCGCAAAGCTCATTGAGAGTCTGCGACTGTTGCTCGTTAGTGAGAGAAGGGCGGTCCAGAGCAGCGCTAACACGTTCGTCAGCCACAACACTGGCGCAAGTAGCCAACTGCGACGCCCACTCACTCAGGGCGCTATTGTCCCTGGCGTATTCGAACGCCGCTTTGGCATAAGGGCGCGCTAATGTGCTTAATTCAGCCATGATCCCGCCTAGAGCTCTGTAGCCAGCTTCTCGACCAGCTCACTGTGAGCTTCCCGGTCGATCGCGGCACCCAGAACTTTCTCAGCACCGGCAAGCGAAAGGGCAGCCACTTCACCGCGCAGCGTTTCGCGTGCACGATTTGTTTCCTGCTCTATCTCTGCCTTCGCAGAAGCCTTAACCCGGTCTGCCTCAACTACAGCAACGTCCTTGGCTTCTTCAACCAGCTGGCCGGCGCGTTTGTTGGCAGACTCAATAATGCCAGACGCCTCTACCTTGGCTTCCTTGAGACGCTCTACCGCCTTTTCTTTGGCCAGCTCAAGATCATGACTTGCACGATCTGCAGCGGCCAGGCCGTCAGCTATCTTTTTTTCGCGTTCTGACATGGCGGCCAAAATAGGGGGCCACACATACTTCATGCAGAACATGACAAAGCAGATAAAAAAGACCATCTGCCCGATGAGCGTAAGATTAATATTCACGCCTTGCTCCTCACAGATTGTTCCGGGCTGTTAATCGACACAGCCCCATTCCCGTGTCAGTTATCGTCTTAACCTGCGACAACAAAGATCAGGTACATTGCGATACCAACACCGATAATGGGGATCGCGTCAACGAGGCCCGCGGCGAGGAAGAATGTTACCTGCAGCTTCGGCGCCAATTCAGGCTGACGTGCAGAACCTTCAATGAGCTTTCCGCCCAACAGGCCAACACCAATAGCGGCACCAAGACCACCCAAGCCCATCATGATGGCGGCAGCAACGTAGATCAGTTCCATGATTTTCTCCTAAAGTTAAGAACCATATTAAAAATTACAGTGAAATTCGATTAATGATCTTCATGGGCCATGCTGAGATACACGATCGTCAACACCATGAAAATAAATGCTTGCAGGGGGATAATCAGCAGGTGGAATATCGCCCAAGCCATTTGCAGCAGGCCTGCGGGGGCCATCCAGCCAATGCCCGCGCTGAACAGTGCTGCAATAAGTATAAAGATCATCTCGCCTGCATACAGGTTACCGAACAGGCGCAGACCGAGAGAGAAGGGCTTGGACAACAGGCCTACCACTTCCATAAACAGGTTAATCGCAATCAGTACTGGCGCGATAATAATTAGCGGCCCTTTTGTAGGGGGCTTGAAGGGGTTCGTGGTCAGCTCTATCACAAAGCCAAACCCCTTAATTTTGATGGAGTAGTAAAGCATCAGGACAAAAACACCGACGGCCATACCCAAAGTAATGTTGGGGTCTGTCGAAGGCACAATCTTCATGTAAGAGACTCCCGCTAATGCCATCAGCCCAGGCACCAGGTCAATCGGCACCAGATCCATCAGGTTCATCAGCAAAACCCAGACAAAAACGGTAAGCGCCAGGGGGGCGATCATCTTATTATGTCCATGGAATGTATCGCGCACAGTAGAATCGACAAACTCAACGACCATCTCGACGGCGTTTACCATGCCACTGGGGACGCCGGATTCAGCTTTTTTGGCGACCGAGCGGAATATCCAGCAAAAGATCACACCGAGCCCGAAAGACCAGGCCAGTGAATCAACGTGAAATGCGGCGAACCCCATCTCCGAGGCTTCTGCGCCACCGTGGGCCATAACCCATGCGCCACCCTCACCAATGATGGTGCCATCTTCCCGTTCAAACCCCTCTGGCAACTTGCCATAGGTAAGGTTGGTCAGGTGATGGGTAATATACTCAGAAACGGTCTGGGTGGAGCCTTCCGATGCCATCTGATTAAAACTCTTACGTCAGTCTTCGTTGCCGCGCTGTTGTCTTAACAACAGCCAGCTGCCAATAATTTGTACAACCAGCATCAAGAGGTACCCGGCAAATACCGCCGGGCCGTCTAGGGGCCTTACTGCCGCAAACACGACAGCAAACCCTGCTGCACTTAGTAAAAACTTGCCTATTTCACCCGCATATCCGCTGCGGGCCATAGCCCTTGCGGCATTCACTGAGCGACTGCGAAACGCGCGAGACGCAAACCAAGCCTGGGGTACTACCGTAACTAATCCTCCGCTAGCAAACGAGTAGGCTATTACCTTGTCGTAGGCCGCGAGGAAAAGGCACGCTAGGCCAAGAAGGGCCAGCTGAGCCAGTGTGATTCGGTGGACGGGAGGCCGCGCTATCTCAGCACCTGCCATAACTGCCTCGCCTAGCAATAAGCCACACGGGTATCATCCTCGTCACGGGCGGCGGCAGTATAGGGGGATTGCTGTATGGGTTCAACAAAATCACGGGGCATTGAT
>JBLFXU010000002.1:0-29835 GCA_047609575.1 Bacteroidia bacterium
CAAACCTTCTGCAGCCATAAGTAGAAGTCTGTAGCTTTAGCGCCTCAGGAACGGACACACCATGCACGAAGAGTCATCCGAAGAGGTCGGCGTTTTCGACTTTGATGAACTGGCTGATCACTTGGTCGAACAGGGGTTGGCAGTCTCGCCGGCACAGTTGCACGGCTGTCTTACCGGGCAGCTGTGTGCAGGCGCTGCCAGCACACCCGAGGTAGGCCTGAATGGGCTGTCAGAGTCGTTGGATGTTATCGTATACGGCGAGCTCGCAGAGCGGCTATTGCAGCTTTATGCCATTACGGCCGCCGCATTGGCCGATGAAGAGTTCAGTTTTCACCTATTGTTGCCCGATGACGAGACAGATATCGACCAGCGCACTGAATCACTGGGCGCGTGGTGCCAGGGCTTTCTTACCGGCTTTGCCCACGTGTCGGTGGACCAGGGCCTCAAGAGTGATGGCACGCCCGAGGAGATTGGCGAAATTCTGCGCGATGTAGCAGCCATCGCAGAGGCCGGTGTGGACGAGGATGAAACCGAAGATGAATCTGAGGGCAGTTACACTGACCTGGTGGAATATCTGCGGTTTGCCTGCATTAATGTGTTTATGGAAGTGAGCTCGGAAACTCTGAACGGCGACACTGGAGCCCGTCCTTCTCTGCACTAGCCGCACTAGTTTTTTGTTGCAACCTTCGCTTCTCAATAGGGAAATGCACGCTTTAGTATGAGTATTAGCAAGACTGAATTTGCCCGGCGGCGAAAAAACTTCATGGCTCTCATGGAGCCAAATAGTATCGCCATTATTCCCTCGGCACGCGCGCAGGTGCGCAGTCGGGATACGGAATACCCCTTTCGTCAGGACAGCGATTTCTACTACTTAACAGGCTTCATCGAGAGTGACGCGGTATTGGTTCTGCTCCCGGGACGGCGTCACGGCCAGTTCGTTTTGTTCTGTCGCGAGCGAGACCCGGCACTGGAGATGTGGCATGGCCGCAGGATGGGGCCAGAGGGAGTGTGTGACAAGCTGGGTGCTGATGACGCATTTCCCATCGGTGATATCGACGATATTCTGCCCGGATTGATCGAGGGGCGAGAACGGGTCTACTATTCTATGGGCCGCAGTTCCGACTTTGACCAACAGATAATGGGCTGGGTAAACAGTATCCGGGCACGTGAATCTTCCGGCGCAGTACCGCCCGGTGAATTCACCGACCTTGATCACATGTTGCACGAGTTGCGGCTGTATAAAACGGCCGCAGAGATTCGTTTGATGAAACGTGCCGCCAAAATCAGCACGCTCGCGCACGCTCGCGCCATGCAGGCCTGTCGGCCCGGCATCTTCGAGTACCAGCTGGAGTCAGAGTTACAGCACGAGTTTGTTGCCGGCGGTGCACGCTATCCCGCCTACTCCAGTATCGTGGGAGGTGGCGCCAACGCCTGTGTGATGCATTACATCGAAAATGACTGCAAGTTGCGTGATGGTGATCTGGTACTCATTGATGCGGGCTGTGAATTGCAGTACTACGCCTCGGATGTTTCACGTACGTTTCCTGTCAGTGGCAAATTCAATACGCAGCAGCGCAAGCTCTACGAGCTGGTGTTGCAGGCACAGCACGCCGCGCTGGCGCAAATCCGGCCAGGAAATCACTGGAACCAACCACACGATGCCAGCGTGCGCGTTATAACCGAAGGGCTGGTCAGTCTTGGTCTGTTAAAAGGGCGGGCCTCCACGCTAATAAAAACGGGCGCCTATCGCGACTTCTATATGCACCGTGTGGGCCACTGGCTTGGCCTTGATGTGCACGACGTGGGCGATTATCGGGTGGATGATGAATGGCGCCTGCTTGAGCCTGGCATGGTAATGACGGTTGAGCCCGGTATTTACGTGGCACCGGATAACCGTAAAGTGGCAAAAAAATGGCGCGGCATTGGCATCAGAATCGAGGACGACGTCGTGGTTACCGAGCAGGGCTGCGAGGTTATTTCTACCGGCGGCCCTAAAACCGTTGAAGAGATCGAAGCGTTCATGTCTGCACCATGATTACCAACCATGACTAAGAGCCATGAGTAATAAGCAATAAGCATGAGCAATAAGAGGGACATTGTTATCGCTGGCGGTGGGATGGTAGGCGTCAGCCTCGCTATCGCTTTGGCTCATGCCTTGCCCGAATCCACCGACATATTGTTGGTAGAGGGTTTTCCTTTTCCCGATCCGTTGCCCGGTGTGCGACCTCAATACCACCCCTCCTTCGATGCGCGCTCAACGGCTTTGAGTTACAGCTCCAGGATCGCCTACCAGCAGATGGGCGTGTGGCAGGAGCTGGAGCAATGGTTGTGCCCGATTGAGTGTATTCATGTCTCCAGCAAAGGACATTTTGGCAGTACGCTATTAAGCGCTGTGGACCATAACTGGCCGGCGCTGGGCTATGTTGTCGAAAACACCTGGCTGGGCAATGCGCTGATCCAATCACTGTATCAACAGGGTCGAGTGGAGGTGCGCAGCCCGGTAAAAGTCACCGCTGCACAGCCACTGGAAACGGGCGTGCGCTTACAACTTGATGGTGGGTCAGTGTCAGAGATTGAGGCTAGTTTGCTGATTGTTGCCGACGGTGCTGCTTCATCCTTGCGTGCAGCGCTCGGTGTGTCCGTCGAAGAAAAGCCCTACGGTCAGCAGGCGCTGATAGCCAACGTCGCAACGGCGCAAGCACACGAAGGCTTTGCCTATGAGCGCTTTACGGATGAGGGCCCTCTGGCAATGCTGCCTTTGCTGTCTGCAGCACCCTCAGAATATCGCAGTGCATTGGTCTGGGCCTTGCCGCCAGAACGCGCCGAGCAGTTGGCGCAATGTGAAGAGGAAGTGTTTTTGCACGAGTTGCAGCAGCGCTTTGGTTACCGTCTGGGTCGATTGATAAAAGCAGGAGAGCGCCACACCTACCCGCTTTCTCTGGTCCAGTCTGCAGAGCAGATTCGCCAGGGTGTGGTTGTAATGGGTAATGCGGCACATGCCCTGCACCCGGTTGCCGGGCAGGGTTTTAATCTGGCGCTGCGGGACGTGGACGAGCTGACGCGGGTGTTGGCTGCGGCGAGTAACGAGGGTCGTCCCCTGGGTGATCTAGCCAGTCTGCAGACGTATGAGCAACGCCAGCAGGGTGACCAGGCCAAGACCATTGAATTTAGCGACCGCGTGCCGTCACTCTTTATGCATGCCGATCCTCTGGTCGGTCTCGGGCGTGATCTAGCGCTTGCCGGGTTGGACGTTATGCCACTCCTGAAACAGGAATTTGTGCGCCATGCCGCGGGTGTTGCCGGTATGACGGGTATGGAAGGTTAGCGAAGTGACTGACGCATCTCAGTTTGACGTTGTTATCGTGGGTGCGGGCATAGCTGGCAGCGCGCTAGCGGCTTCACTCGCCGGGCAGGGTCTTGCCATTGCATTGGTCGAGGCGCGGCCGTTGCAGGCACCTGCCTTGCCTCTCGGGCTGGAGCTGGACGATTTTGATCAGCGCGTCAGTGCTTTGACACCGCGCTCCGGGCAGTTGTTGGAGAAACTGGGCGCTTGGACCGCTATCGCCCAGTACCGCCTCTGTACCTATCATCACATGACTGTTTGGGATGCGGACGGCACGGGTCAGGTGGAGTTTGACCGCAGTGAGGTCGGCGCTCCCGCGCTGGGCGACATAGTAGAAAATCGCGCGATTGTCGCTGCGCTATTGCCGCTGATAGAGGCGGCCGGGGACATTACGGCCCTCAGCCCTGCGTCACTGGAAACCTGCGTGCGTATCGAAGATGAGCGCCTGCAGCTCACTTTGGCTGACGGCGATGTGGTCGAAACGAAGTTGCTGGTGGCGGCCGATGGTGCCCTGTCAGCGGTGCGCAGCCTGATGGGTTTCCAGACGCGGGAGTGGGACTATGGCCATCGGGGTCTGGTAGCGACGGTGGAGTTTGCCAATAGTCACCAGAGCACGGCGTGGCAGCGCTTTATGCCCACCGGTCCCCTTGCCCTGTTGCCGCTGAACGGCCCGCCCGGCCGACATTTTTGTTCTATAGTCTGGTCGATGGACGAACACTTGGTAGATGACCTGCTGGCTTTGGATGATGCCGCTTTCTGCCTTGAACTGGAGCGGGCCAGCGAACGCCGGCTGGGAGCGGTGCTGGGCTGCTCATCCCGTGCGGCATTTCCGTTGCGACAAAGACATGCCGTGGACTATGTTCAGCCTGGGGTAGCATTGATAGGTGATGCCGCTCATACCATTCACCCTCTCGCCGGGCAGGGCATCAATCTTGGTTTGCAGGACGTCGCAGTACTGGCCGAGGAAATTTTGGCCGGAGTCGCCACGGGCGCTTCGCCGGGACAGATTGAACTGCTGCGTCGCTATCAGCGGCGACGCAAGGGTGAGAATCTGCTCATGATGGCGGCAATGGATGGGTTAAAGCGCCTGTTCGAACAAGATGCCCTGCCAGTACGCTGGCTGCGCAACGCTGGCATGCGTGGGGTAAACCGAATGTCGCCGCTGAAGCAGCAGCTCATGCGTCATGCTATGGGCGTTGGCTGATTCACGGACATTGTTTTTCAATAATTGGCCGTTAGAATGGGCCGCTCGCATGTGTCGACCGACGCATGGTGGAACGCTACAGCTGTTAACAACTGCAATGCTAATGGTAGAGGAAGGACTATGAGCCAGACGCCGAACGAATTGAAGTACGCCAAAAGCCATGAATGGGCGCGCCTTGAAGAGGATGGCAGCATTACCATTGGTATCACTGACCATGCGCAGGATGCCCTGGGTGACGTGGTATTTGTGGAGCTGCCCGATGTGGGCGCGACACTGGCGGCGGCGGATGAGGCCGGGGTGGTGGAGTCTGTGAAGGCCGCCTCCGATATTTATGCGCCAGTGAGTGGTGAAGTGACTGCGGTGAACGACAGGCTTGAAGATGCACCGGAAACGGTGAACGCTGACCCGTACAACGACGGCTGGTTTTTCAAGCTGCGGCCGACCGATACCAGTGAGTTAGAAGCACTGATGTCAGCCGAAGACTATCAGCAGCAGTGTGACGAAGAGTAAAGCGTCATACTCGCCGCAAATCATGAATGATCTTTTCCTACGCAAAGGCGCTGAGCGTCGTTTGCGCGGGGGCCATCTCTGGGTTTACTCCAACGAAGTCGATACCGTGCGCTCGCCCCTGGCCAGTTTTGCCTCTGGCGATGTCGTGCGAGTTTGCGATGCCGGTGGCAAGCTGATGGGTTGTGCCTATATGGAGCCCCACTCGCTGATCTGCGGCAGGATTTATGCGCCGGGTGAAGATCGTGTGCTCGACTATGCGCTTTTCCATGATCGCCTGCGTGCCGCATTAGACCTGCGCGAGCAGTATTTTGAGCAGCCCTACTATCGCCTGGTCTACGGTGACAGCGATCTCTTGCCCGGAATCGTAGTGGATCGTTTCGGCGATATTCTCGTCTTACAGTTGAATAATCCGGGCCTTGAACGTTACCGCGATGAATTGACCCAGGCACTGGTCGAGGTTGTCGCGCCAACAGGCATACTGTTGCGTGCCGACAGTCGCACCCGCAAGGAACAGGGTGGGGCCCTTGAACCAGAGTTGTTGTTTGGTGATGTGCCGCACAAGGCAATGCTGCAAGAGAACGGTGTGCAGTTTCATGCGCCCGTCTACAGCGGGCAAAAAACGGGTTGGTTCTATGATCACCGAATGTCGCGTGCGCGCCTTGCTGCGTGGGTCAAGGACAAGTCTGTGCTGGATGTGTACAGTTACATTGGTGGTTGGGGAGTGCAGGCTGCGGCCTTCGGCGCGTCTCATGTCACCTGTGTCGATAGCTCCGAAGCGGCGCTTGATAACGTGGTAGCCAACGCTGCGCTCAACGGTCTGGAGCACAGCGTGAGCACCTTGCGCGGTGCCGCTGATCAGGTTATGCAGACGCTTGCCCAGGAGGGGCAGCGCTTTGATGTTGTCGTCCTGGACCCGCCTGCGTTCATCCAGCGTCGTAAAGACGTGAAGAAAGGCATTACCGCTTACCGACGTATTAATGAACTGGCCCTGCGTTTACTGCAGCCTGGCGGTTTGCTGGTGTCTGCATCCTGTTCCATGCACTTATCGCGTGCTGATCTTATAGGCGCGATGCAGCAGGCCGCTGTGCGAGCCGGTTGTGAGTTGCGCATTGTAGAGCAGGGCGGACAGGGCCCGGATCATCCGATCCATCCGGCGATTCCTGAGACCGAGTACCTTAAAGCTGTATTTGCGGTGAGGATCTGACGGGCGCGATGGTCCGCCAGGCGGCTAAACCTTTTAGGCGTTCGGGCGAAGAGAAATAACGGGCCATCCCTGTACCAACGCTCTGGCGCGCAGGGTGTCATCCGGGTCTACCGCAACCGGATTGTCGACGCGTTCCAGCAGTGGCAAATCATTGAACGAGTCGCTGTAAAACCATGCACCTTCCATACTGCCGTTGCGCTTGCCCAGCCAGTTTTTCAGGCGGATAACTTTTCCTTCTGCAAAGGAGGGAATTCCCAGCGGCTCGCCGGTATAAGCACCATCCACGATCTCACCTTCACAGGCAATTAGATAGTCGATGCCTAGTCTGGCGGCGATAGGTTCGGTGACGAAGCGATTGGTTGCCGTGATGATCACGAGTTCATGCCCCTTGTCGCGATGCTGTGCAATCAAGTCGAATGCTATTGGCAAGAGGATCGGTTCAATCATGGTCTGCATGAAAGTTGTGTGCCAGGTATTGCGCTGCTCGCGCGATACGCCTGTTAGCGGGCTCAGGGCAAAGCGCAGATAGGCGTCTATATCCAGTGTGCCTGCCTGGTAATCTTTATAGAACTGGTCGTTACGAGCGCGGAAAGAAGCGGCATCCACGATCCCCTGCTGACAGACAAACTCACCCCAAAGGTTATCGCTATCGCCGCCTATCAGGGTGTTGTCTAGGTCGAAAATCGCCAGTGTCACAGCGGATGGATCTCGTGGTTGGGGCGCTCAGCATAGCCCCTGTTCGGGGCATAGTAAATTTCTCTGGGCCGGGAAAGTGTGGAACAATGACTCGCTAGAATAAAAGGTGGTAGTACATCTTGATTGATTCAGACGGTTTTCGGTCGAATGTTGGCATTATGCTTGCCAATGATCACGGCCAGCTGCTGTGGGCGCGCCGAATTGGCGGCCGTGACGCATGGCAGTTCCCGCAGGGCGGCATTAAGTCCGGGGAGTCACCCCAGGAAGCACTGTACCGTGAGTTACAAGAAGAAGTAGGCTTGGAGTCCGATGCTGTAGAGGTTCTTGGTAGTACGCGCGGCTGGTTGCGATACCGGTTGCCTAAGCGCTATGTGCGCCGAGACCAGGACCCGGTCTGTATCGGCCAGAAGCAAAAATGGTTCCTGCTGCGCCTGCTCCAGGATGATGTGGCAGTGCGTTTGGATCTTAACGACACGCCTGAGTTCGATCAATGGCGCTGGGTGAGCTACTGGTATCCACTCAACCAGGTAATCGCCTTCAAGCGCGAGGTTTACCGGCGTGCGATGAAGGAGTTAGTCCTGCCGCTTGGTAGGCACACCTCGGGTCAGAGACACTAGATGCTTGAGATACTGCGCAATATTGTTCAGGAGGTTAACGCTGCCTCCGGCCTGAACGACGCGCTGCAGATCATTGTGCGACGGGTCCGGGACGCGATGGGTACACAAGTGTGCAGTGTTTACATGCGTGATCAGGCTTCCGGTCGCTACGTTTTTCGTGCTACGCAGGGTTTGAACCCGGAGCGGGTGGGTCAGGCTAGTCTCGCAGCTGGCGATGGACTGGTTGGTCTGGTGGCCGAGCGGGAGGAGCCCGTCAACCTCGAGAGCGCTGAGAACCATCCCAGTTACCAGTTTGTTGAGGGCATCGGGGAAGAGGAATTTCATGCCTTCCTGGGTGTACCTATTATTCATCAGCGCGAGGTGCTGGGCGTATTGGTCGTACAACAGGCCGATCGGCGCCGTTTCGACGAGAGCGAGGAAGCCTTTCTCGTCACCCTGTCCGCACTGTTGGCAGGGGTGATCGCTCACGCGCAAGTAACCGGCGAGGTGGAAACCGGCGCTCTGAGTGGTACGTCGCCCGCGAAGATCACAGGTGTACCCGGTGCTCCAGGTGTGGCCATTGGAACCGCTGTGATTATTTCTCCCGGTGCAGATCTATACATGGTGCCGCAAAGACAGGCAAAAAACCGGCGCAGTGAATTGCGGGCTTTTCGCGAAGCGCTGGATTTTGTCCGCCGCGATATTCAGCTGGTGGCAGAGAATCTCGGCAGTGAACTCAACTCCGAGGATCATGCGCTATTCGATGTTTACTTGAGCATACTGGACGACTCCGTTATCGGCGCTGAAGTGGCAGGCTTGATCCGCCAAGGTCAGTGGGCCCAGGGTGCTTTGAGTCAGGTAATGATTGAGCATATTCGCCATTTCGAACGCATGGAGCACAGCTACCTGAAGGAACGGGCAGTGGATGTAAAGGACCTGGGTACCCGTGTGCTGTCCTATCTGCAGGAAGCTGATCCCGAGGAACGCGTCTACCCCGACAGTACTATTCTAGTGGGGGAGGAACTCACGGCTTCGTCGCTTGGAGAGATTCCTCGCGAGAAGCTGGCGGGACTTATCTCAGTGCGCGGCTCAGGTAATTCGCATGTGGCGATTCTTGCGCGAGCCATGGGTGTGCCAACGGTAATGGGTGCGGTAGATCTGCCCTATGCACGTTTGCAGGACCGCGAGTTGATTATCGACGGTTACAACGGCTCAGTGCATATTAATCCGCCGGCGGATGCAAAGAAGCGCTTTCAGCAAGTGCTCAATGAGGACAAGGCGCTGAGCAAGGATCTGGAAGCGCTACGCGACGAGCCCTGTGTCACGCTGGATGGCCACCGCATGCCGCTGTGGGTTAACACCGGATTGATGGCGGATGTGACGCGGTCTCTGGAGCAGGGTGCGGAGGGCGTTGGCCTGTTTAGGACGGAAGTCCCTTTTCTACTGCGGGAGCGCTTTCCCAGTGAAGAGGAGCAGCGGCAGATTTACCGTAATCAGCTGGAGGCTTTTGCGCCCAAGCCGGTGACGATGCGTACGCTGGATATTGGTGGAGACAAGTCGCTGCCATACTTTCCGATTGAGGAAGACAATCCTTTTCTGGGCTGGCGCGGTATTCGAGTCACGCTGGATCACCCGGAAATTTTCCTGGCTCAAATCCGAGCGATGATCAAGGCAAACGAAGGCCTGGGTAATCTGCGGATTATGCTGCCCATGATCTGTAACCTCTCTGAAGTGCACGACGCCTTGGAATTGATTCACCGCAGCCATCGAGAACTGGTGCAGGAGGGTCTTAAGGGCGCCCTGCCACCGGTGGGTGTAATGGTGGAGGTCCCTGCTGCGGTTTACCAGGCTCGCGATCTGGCCCGAGAAGTGGATTTTCTGTCGGTGGGTAGTAACGATTTAACCCAGTACCTGCTCGCGGTAGATCGCAATAACCCCAGAGTCGCGGATCTCTATCACAGCATGCACCCTGCTGTTTTGCGAGCATTGTCCGAGGTTGCCCAAGCGGCCCGGGATGAAAATGTGCCGGTGGGCATTTGCGGGGAGCTAGCCGGCGATCCAGCCGGTGCGGTGCTGTTGTTGGCGATGGGTTATGACGTGCTGTCCATGAACGCCACCAGCCTGCCCAAAGTTAAGAAAGCGCTACGTAATGTTCGTATGGATGAGTCAGCTGAGCTTCTGCAAGAGGTCATGAACATGCCCCATGGCGATGGAATTTTACGTCGTATGGAGGTCTTCCTCAAGGATCATGGCATGGAAAAATTTATTCACAGTCCCATGGAGTAGCCTTTGGGAAGTAGCTCAGTTTGAAATATTCTTGGGTCGTAGCTCTCGTGATCCTCGGTTCTGTTTCTGATTTCAAACTGAGCTACTACCAGCCCCTGGTATGACCACACGTTGTTCGCCGGTGAGCTCTCCCTCTGAATTATAGCTTTGTTCCCGCCATTGCATTTGACCACTGCCTTCGCGCCACAGTGTTGTGCGCGAGCGCGTGCCATAACCTGGCGTGACAATAAACTGGGCTGAAAGGAGCTCATCCATCTCTCCAGCCAGGCCTAGCGCCTGCAGTTCTTGTGGGTTGACCAGGCTGCGCTCGCCAACAGCCTGTGCCAGTGAGGCATGGGAAGGGTCGCTGCCTTCTTGCAGTACTTTTGTCAGCACTGTCTTGCCTCTCTCCACTTTTGGCCAAGGGGTGTCCAGGCTGGCATTGCTGAGGCCGTAGATGCCTGGTTCCAGTGCTATCGCTGCACTGCCTTGTGCTGCATTGGACAGATACCACATCTCTTCTCCAGCGCTGACCAGCAGGTTAAATCCGGCGTATTCGTGCGCATGGGGTGCAATGTCATCGAGGAAGCGCTCAACCGGGCGCTCGTCGCACAGAAACTCCAATGGCAGCTCGCCGCGGGAGCGCGGTGCCGGCGCTGTTCGGTCCGGGTCGCGGAAATTGGTTATGGCGGCGAATCGCCCAGCGCGATTGACGCCCATCCAGGTGCCTCCGGCTTGTAGATCACGGCCTGCAAAAACGGCGGGGCGATCCTGCCAGAACGTCGAGGGTGCGGTGGGCCTGCCGTGGAACTCGTCCCGATTGGCGGCTACAACCAAGGGTAGGTGTGCCCCCGGTTGGTGGGCGAATATCAGCAGACACATAGCGTTTGGGAAACACTCCTTGCGGGAAAAAATTGTGCATTGCGGCGCGCTGCATGATAATACGGTTTGAGCGGTGGAGTTACTCTCACCGGCGCATTAACAGGCCTTTCTTACCCTCATATTATGCTTCCCTATCCTGAAATAGACCCTGTCGCCATAGCGCTGGGACCCGTCAAAGTCCACTGGTATGGGCTTTGTTATCTGGTTGGTATTGCCGCCGGGTGGTGGCTTGCGGTGCGCCGCAGTGCCAGGCCCTGGAGTCCTATTGCGCGCGAGCAAGTGGATGACATGATTTTTTTCGCGGCGCTGGGCATCGTACTGGGCGGCCGCTTTGGCTACATCGCGTTTTACGGTGGCAGCAAGCTTGTTGAGGATCCTATGTGGGCCCTGCGCGTCTGGGAGGGAGGCATGTCCTTCCACGGCGGCCTACTGGGGGTGCTGTTGGCCATGTATATGTTTAGCCGCAGTCGTAAGATTCCTTTTTGGCGCCTGATGGATTTTGTCGCGCCCCTGTTCCCGATTGGGCTTGGACTGGGCCGCCTGGGAAATTTCATTGGTCAGGAACTCTGGGGCCGGCCCACTGATGTGCCTTGGGCTATGGTGTTCCCTTCCGACCCCCTGCAACTGTCGCGGCATCCCTCGCAGCTTTACCAGTTTGCACTAGAGGGCTTGCTGTTGTTTGTAGTCCTTTACCTGTTCTCGGCACGACCAAGGCCCACCTTGGCGGTTACCGGCCTCTTTTCTGTATTGTACGGGTGTGTGCGTTTCTCGGTGGAGTTTGTGCGTGAGCCGGATGCGCAGTTCACTGAACTTATGTTCGGCTGGATGACCCGCGGTCAGATGCTGAGTCTGCCCATGATAGCGGCAGGCGTCATACTGCTGGCGCTCGCCTATCGCGGCGCACAGCCGGCCGCAGGGAAGGCAAAATGAAGCAATACCTGGATCTTCTTCATGACATACTCGATACCGGAGTACAGAAAGGTGACCGCACAGGCACCGGTACGATTTCTGTGTTTGGTCGCCAGTTTCGTCATGATCTGGCGCAGGGCTTTCCCCTGCTAACCACCAAAAAATTGCATTTCAGGGGCATCGCCAATGAGCTGATCTGGTTTCTCAGTGGCGACACCAATACGCGTTGGCTGAAGGAAAATGGTGTGTCCATCTGGGACGAGTGGGCCACTGAAGAAGGCGACCTGGGGCCCATTTACGGCGCCCAATGGACCGCTTGGCCTACCAAAGATGGCGGCACGATCAACCAGATTGATTACGTCATAGATTGCTTACGCAACAACCCGGATAGCCGCCGTATTCTCTTTCATGCCTGGAACGTGGAATATCTGCCAGATGAGGGCATCAGCCCGCAGGATAACGTCCGGGCTGGTCGCATGGCGCTGCCACCATGCCATTTGCTGTACCAGTTTTATGTGGCCGAGGGTCGGTTGTCTGCGCAACTACTCATTCGTTCCAGCGACTCATTTCTTGGCCTGCCCTACAACACGGCGAGCCTTGCCCTGTTGACGCATATGCTTGCCCAGCAGTGTGATCTGGAGCCCGGCGAAATTATTATCTGTACTGGCGATTCACATATTTACAGCAACCACCTTGAGCAGGTGCAGGAACAATTGCAGCGCGAGCCGCGGCCCTTGCCGCAGTTGCGCATTCTGAGGCAACCCGAGACTATCTACGATTACTGCTTTGAAGATTTCGAGATACTGGACTATCAGCCCCACGCGCATATTGCTGCGCCAGTTGCAGTCTGAGGAATAAAAAATGCTGCCCCTAGCCCTCATAGTCGCTGCTGCTGAGAATGACATTATAGGCCGCAATAATGCGCTGCCCTGGCACCTGCCTGAAGATATGAAGTCTTTCCGCCGCATCACGATGGGCAAGCCCGTGATTATGGGGCGCCGAACCTTTGAATCCATTGGCAGACCTCTGCCGGGCCGGGCCAACATCGTTATTACGCGCCAACAGGGCTACCAGATAGAGGGGGTCAATGTGGTGCACTCCCTCGAAGAAGCCTTGTGCCTGGCTGCAGAGCTTGTCTTGATTGATGGCGTTGAAGAAGCAGTGGTAATGGGCGGCGCAGATATTTACCGGGAGGCGCTGCCACAGGCGAACCGGCTTTATCTCACCCGCGTGCACGCCGAAGTTGAGGGCGACGTATCGTTGCCTGCGGTTGACTGGGCTGTATGGCGCGAGGTGTCTCGCGAGGACCATTTTGCCCAGGCACCTAACCCGTTCGACTACAGCATCGTAGTCTATGAGCGTGCATAGTAAGCAGTCTGTTACCTTCGCCGCTAGAGGCCGGGAAAAGTGTAACCAAAATACTCAGCGAGCAATCTAGGTACAGTTGGGTATGTTGTTTCATTGAAAACATACCCTCAATTGGTTTAAATTCTCTCTCTCGGTTTACCGACACCGGATTTTCCACTATATAAGTAAGACCGGGCCTCGTTGTAGCTCAGTATCTAATTTGTTGGAATTAATCAGTATCACTCTGTTGGAACAATAGGAAACGCACCTCCCATGACTATGCATCGATTGAAGAACGTTTTCGTCGCCGCACTGATCGCCGCTGGCAGCCTTGTGGGCGCGGCGGTAGCAGTGCAAGCCAGTAGCCTCGACTCCATCTTGAAAGTTGGAGAAGAGAAAAATGTGGCAGCGAAGAAGTCGCAGGTAAAAATTGACCGCTTGGCTGATGAAACGGCTGATCTGCTCGGCGATTACAAGACGATCATGAAGCAGGTAGATGGTTTGGTCGTTTATAACGACCGTCTGGAGCGCCAGATTAAAAGCCAGCTGGAACGAGTAGCGAACATCGATGGTTCGATTGAACAGGTGACAATTGTTCAACGCCAAATGACGCCTCTGGTCATTCGCATGATTGATGGTCTCGAGCAATTCATTGAGCTCGACGTGCCTTTCAACAAAGATGAGCGCATGCAGCGCGTAGCGTTTCTGCGAGGTAATCTCGACAGGGCCGATGTGAGCGTCGCGGAAAAATTCCGCCAGGTACTTGAGGCCTACAACATCGAGCTTCAATACGGCCGGGGCTTTGACACTTACCGTGACACGATCGATCTCGGTGGCTCACAGCGCGATGTGGATTTCTTGCGTATAGGGCGCATTGCACTGGTCTATCAATCTACCGATGGTGCCGTATCGGGTGCCTGGGACAAAACTTCCGGGGCCTGGGTCGAGCTACCTTCAGGCCAATACGATGGGGCTATCCGAAAGGGTATCCGTATCGCGAAAAAGCAAGCTACAGTTGAATTGTTGAATATGCCCGTTTCGGCGCCGGAGGCGAATTAATGTTTATCAAACGCTTTAAAGTCTCATTTCTAGGTTTAGTCGGCGTTGCGGCCTTTTCGGCCAATCTGGCATTTGCACAGGAAGAGGCCCCCGTAGCCGCTGCGGCTGAACCACAGGCCTCTTCTTTGGATGAATTGCTGGGCTTTGTAAAAAAGGGCCAGGTTGCTGAAAACAAAGAGAACAAGGCACGCGAGTCGCGCTTTAACAAAGACAAGGCAAATCAAGCCGCAGCTGTTAAGCGTGCTGAAGCTGACCGACTTAGTCAGGAACAACGCAGTGAGCGATTGGAAAACTCGTTCGAAGAAAATGAACTGCTGATTACGGCCAAGCAAACACAGCTGCGAGAAAAGCTGGGTACTTTGTCGGAACTGTTTGGTCACCTGACCTCTGCGTCTGGCGACCTTTCCTCAAACATCGAGGTTTCTCTGGCCTCCGCGCAGTATCCTGGCCGCCAGGTGTTTCTGCAGGAACTGATCGCCAAGATGAGCGGCGCCGATGTACTGCCTAGCGTCGAAGAAATTGAGCGCGTCTGGTACGAACTACTGCGTGAAGTGCGTGAAACGGGCGTTGTCACCAAATTCAACGCTGAGGTCGCCTCGCCTGCCGGCGAACGCGCGCCGCGCGAAGTATTGCGCATTGGCGCTTTCAACATCATTGACATGGACGGCAACTATCTCAGTTATGAGAATGACTCACTGAGCGAGCTGCCTCGCCAGCCAAGCGGTTCTTACACCGGATGGGCTGCTGATTTGGCATCTTCTACATCAGGCCTGCACAGCTTTGGCATTGACCCGACCGGCCCAACAGGCGGTTCGTTCCTGGCTGCTATTATTGATACGCCCACGCTCGAAGAGCGTTGGCATCAGGGCGGCTATGTCGGCTATGCCATCACGGTTGTCGGTGTCTTTGCTTTCCTGCTGGCGATCTTCCGACTGATTGTACTCACGACGGTAAGCGCCAAGGTGAGCTCGCAGCTGAAGAACGACAAAGCAAACGACAACAACCCTCTAGGCCGTGTGCTCAAGATTCACGAAGACAACCCTGCCATGGACACAGAGACTCTCGAGCTCAAGTTGTCAGAGGGGGTCTTGAAAGAAACTCCGAAACTCGAAAGCGGGCTAACGATGCTCAAGATCATCGCCGCCGTCGCCCCGCTTATGGGTCTGCTCGGTACGGTGACAGGTATGATTATCACGTTCCAGGCGATTACGATCTTCGGTGCGGGTGATCCCAAAGCAATGGCCGGCGGTATTTCCGGTGCGTTGATAACGACTGTACTGGGTCTGTTGGTTGCTATTCCAACGGTACTGCTGCACACAGTTGTGAATGGACGCGCACAGCGGATCATTCACATTCTAGACGAGCAGACAACCGGAATCATTGCCGAGCACACAGAAGCCAATTTGAGGTCGTAACATGGATGGGCTAGGCGGTTTGGTTGAAGTCCTCATGGGCTTCATGGACAAAGGTGGTGATGTGCTTTGGCTCATCGCTGGCCTGCTTTTCCTAATGTGGATGCTGATCTTCGAACGCATCTGGTACCTGAAATTTGGGTGGAAAGCGGACGTGGCCGATGTGATTGCCAGGTGGGAGTCGCGTTCGGAACGCAAATCCTGGGAGGCACAGCAGATTCGATATATGTTGATCTCCCGCGCTCGCATGCAGATCAACCAGTATCTGCCCGTCATCAAGACGATGGTGGCACTGTGCCCACTACTCGGCCTGCTGGGTACCGTCACAGGGATGATCGAGGTTTTCAATGTCATGGCAGTCACCGGTGGTGGCGATGCCAAATCGATGGCTGGCGGTGTGCAGCAGGCTACGATACCAACAATGGCTGGAATGGTTGCCGCGCTTTCAGGCGTGTTTGCCAACACGTATGTGACGAGAATCGCGCAGCGCGAAAGCTCGTTCCTACATGACAACCTGACTACGGACCATTAATAGAGCCACAAGATGCGTAAGAGAAAACGAGTAGCAGACGCCGACGAAGCAGAGATTGATTTAACGCCAATGCTGGATGTGGTGTTTATCATGCTTATCTTCTTCATTGTTGTTGCGTCCTTTTTGAAGGAAGCTGGCATCGAAGTTAACCGGCCCGACGACTCCAAGTCCGATCCGAGCGACGCGACCAGTATTGTAGTGCGAATCACTGGTGATGATCAGATATGGATGGAGAATCGTCGTATCGATGTGCGCTCCGTTCGAGCCAACGTTGCCAGGCTTCTGGCATCGGATCCCGAGCAGTCTTTTACCGTCAAAACCGAGCGCGGAGCTAGTGCCTCTGCACTTATAGAAGTTGGTGATGCAGCCCGTGAAGCGGGTGTGAAATCCGTGAACTGGCCTGCGGAGGAGAAAAAGAAGTGAGCAGGCGTGGTATGGGAGGCGGTCGAGCTGCAGCGCATGATGGCGGCGGTGGCGAGGGTGAAATAGATCTCACGCCAATGCTGGACGTGGTATTCATCATGCTTATCTTTTTCATTGTTACCTCTTCATTTGTGAAAGAGCCGGGTGTAGAAATTAACAAGACTGAGGCAATTACGACGGGTGCTTGCGAACGTGGCACGATCATTTTCGCAATCGATGCAACCGGAGACATCTACTACGATAAAAAGCAGGTTCGGGTAGACCGTGCATATCGACTGGCCGAAGCCGCGAAAAAAGAAGCGCCGAAAGCAAACTTTGTCATCCAGGCAGATGTTGATGCACCGACTTTTGTATTGGACGAACTGCTGTCCGCACTTAAGCCACTCATGGATGCGCCGCTGTGCGTCTCTACTGAAGAAGGGGGCTAAGCGAGATGCGCAGTAATGCACTGAGAATGTTGGTCGCAGCGTTATTTGCCGTTCCGGTTGCAGTCGGCCTGTTTGCGGTTATGCACAAGCTTATTGATCGAGATTTCGAGAATCCGGATATCAAGTCCCGCAAGGTGGCTGAGATTGTCAGGCCGGACGAGGAAATTACGGTCAATGTAACAACGAAAAAGCCTGAAAAAGTTGAGGATCCGGAAGAGCCTCCGCCAGAAATGCAGCAGATAGACTTTGACCTGGATATGGATATCGACGTGGTTAACATTGCGCCGGCGGCCTCCGTTGATATATCTATTAGCACATCCGGTATGTCTACCAGTGATGGCGAGTACTTACCTATTGTCAAAGTTGCACCAATATATCCACGTCGTGCCCAGACCCGCGGAATTACGGGCTATTGCATTGTGGAATATACCGTCACCACTTCCGGGGCGATTCGTGAGCCGTTTACGGTGGACTGCCAGCCGTCTGGCGTGTTCGACAAAGCGTCACTTAAAGCGGCTGCGAAGTTCAAATACAAGCCGCGCGTTGTGGATGGCGAGGCGATTGAGGTTGCGGGCGTACAAAACAAGTTCACCTATGAGTTGGAACAGTAGATGACAGGGTTTAAATCTCTTCGTTGGACACGCGCTGCTCTGTTGGCACTGCCTGTTATTGCCGCTCAGGTGGCGTTTACGCAGTTACAGAGCGATTTCGGTGTTGCCGCATGGTCAGCGCCGGTTGCAGCTGAGGAGAAAAAGAAGGACACCCGGGAAACAAGGCGTACTCCGGCATTAAGAAACAAGGTCTATGAAAAGCTGGCTGAAGCTCAACTAGCGGCAGAAGCCAAGGATCTGAAAGGCGCGGGAGAAGTACTCGACAGCATGATCGATGCCGACGGCAAGCGGGCCCTCAATAGTTATGAGCTGGCCAACGTTTACAACCTCTATGCATTTATCTACTACAGCAGTGAAGATTATGGCAAGGCGTTGGAGGCTTATGAGGAAGTGGTTGCCCAGCCGGATATTCCCCTGGCCATGGAGATTAATACACGCTTCACGATAGCGCAGCTATATTTCGTGCAGGAGAAATGGCGACAGGGTATCGATGCGCTTCTGAAGTGGTTCGACATGACAGAGGCCCCGAATGCCAATGCCTATGTACTGCTGTCTCAGGGCTACTATCAGGTTAAGGACTACGACAAGGCACTTGCAAACGTTAACCTGGCCATTGGCATCTACAAGGACAAGGGTAAGGTGCCCAAGGAGCAGTGGTATAACCTTGCGCGGTTCCTTTACTTTGAAAAGAACAATACAGACAAGACTGTCGAGGTTCTCGAAGAGCTGCTGCATCACTATCCCAAGAAGGCGTACTGGGTGCAGGTTTCTCACATGTACGGTGAGCAGAAGAAAGAGACCCAGCAGTTGGCTGCGATGGAAACTGCGTATGTGCAGGATATGCTCGACAAGAGCACTGAGCAGATCACTATGGCGTACCTCTATCTGAATGCAGATGTGCCCTACAAGGCCGCCAAGGTGATGGACAAGGGTCTGAAAAACGATTCCATTGAGAGCAAATCCAAGAATTGGGAGATTGCGGGCAACTCATGGCGTCAGGCTCAGGAAATTGATAAAGCCATACCGGCTATGGAACAGGCGGCATCCAAATCCGACAAAGGCGAGTTATATGCGCGCCTGGGCAACATCTACCTCGATGGCGATCAGTTCAAGAAAGCAATCTCAGCCATCAACAAGGGCTTGAACAAAGGCGGTGTTAACCGGCCTGATACGGCTAGGCTGGTACTGGGGATGGCGTACTTTAATGTGAAAGAATATGACAAGGCCCGTAAGGCGTTTGTAGCCGCGGGTCGCGACGACCGTTCTGAAGAATACGCTGAGCAATGGCTGAAATTTATGGACTCTGAACGTAAGCGCCAGAAGCAGCTGGCAGAGGGTTAACTTTCGATTTGAGGTGAGAGACCGAATTGCAGGGTAAAAAAAAGGAGCTCAAAAGAGCTCCTTTTTTGTTTTTATGACGCCCTAGACTGGAACAACGTCTTCCGCCTGGGGGCCCTTCTGACCGTCAGTGACGGTAAATTCAACTTTCTGCCCATCGGCCAGAGTTTTGAAACCTTCCGCTTTGATTGCGCTGAAGTGAACAAACACATCAGGGCCATCTTCGCGCTCGATGAAGCCAAAGCCTTTGGTTTCGTTAAACCACTTAACGGTACCGGTAGTTGTAGACATACTATTTCCTGTATTACGAGTGACGCCATGTCTAGGCGCCTGATCATCTAATTATTATCTATGGGTAACGAACCGAGGATCTTATTGGAACTTCGACCGCGAGCATAAATACCGCTGAAAGAACTCAGCACAAGAAGTGTAGCACCATATTTTGCGTTTGGTGGGAAACTTTTTCGGATATTTTTTCATACCTGACCACCGTTATCAGCCTGATCAGGTCACCATTTGCACATGTCCGGCACCCAGGAGCCCGGTGGTTGTGCTGGTAATGGCAAGCCTGGGAACTTTGGCCAGGATGGGTTCCATTTCGCCTTTTTCCTGAAATCGCCTGGAAAAGCAGCTTTCTTCAAGTATTGGCAGAATCGACGGCACGATCCCTCCCGCCAGATAGAGACCGCCATAGGCACCATTAGCCAGTACAAAATCCCCACATACCGAGCCCAATAGGGCGCAGAACGTTGCCACAGTGCTGACACAAATAGGGCATTGGGCCGTCAGGGCGCGGGCTGAAATTTCGGCCGGAGCAAGGTCCTGCGCAGACTCGCCGCGAACGATGGCCGTGGCAGCATATAGCCTTGCCATCCCGGGCCCTGAGACGAGCAATTCGGCATAGACATCGCGATGCTGTGACAGCAGCACCCGGAATAGCTCCATCTCGAGCGCATTACCCGGGGACAGGCCCATATGCCCCGGCTCTGCCGCACAGGCGTACTGGCTCGGGGTATTGCGTATCAAGGTGGCTCCACCGAGGCCGGTGCCGGGCCCTATAGTCGCCAAGGTGGCGTTTTGTTGGGTTTGCCCTGCTGTCAGTGAGACTAGCTCCTGCTGTCCAAGGTGTGGCAGCGCGTAGGCATTAGCCTCGAAATCGTTGATACAGGCCAGAGGTTTAAAATTGAACTGTCGAGCCAGCTCGCTGATGGAGAAACTCCAGTTCATGTTGATCATGGAGACGTGATCGCCGGAGAGTGGCGCCGCTATCGCAAGGCAAGCAACCCTCGGGGCAGGGGAGGCGAGTGTATCAAGCCATTTTTCAATGACCTGATGAAAATGCTGGAACTCGAGGTTGGTGTAGTAACAAACGGAAGACAGTTTGCCAGTGTCAGGATCATAAAGCGCCAGACGACTATTGGTGCCGCCAATATCGGCGACCAGTCGTGTGTTTGTAACCGGCTCGGGCATCAGCTCACACGCAGTATTTTCATGATGTTGGTTGAGCCGGCAGTGCCCATGACCTCGCCCTTGGTCAACAGGATGGAGTCCTCCTTGCTCACAAAGCCGCCATCGAGCAGAAATTCGATGGCATTGGATTCAATCGTGTCTTCGTCAAAGGCGCTGGCGTCGAAATACAGCGGTACTACACCACGACACAGGCAGAGCTTTTGCAGAGTTTCAGCGAGTCCGCTCAGGGCAAATATGGGTAGTCCAGAGCTTAGGCGGGACATAAGCAGGGGTGTTCGGCCCGATTCTGTTAAGCAAGCGATACCGCGAACACTTGAATAATGATTGGCGGCGTAGATTGCAGACATGGCGATGGTTTCCTGAGCACTGGTGAACTGCCGGTCCAGGCGGTATTTCGAAGTGCGCGCCACCGCATGTGTCTCGGCACCCTGTGCGGCATCGGCCATCGCGGTCACAACATGCACAGGATACTGGCCAACCGCAGTTTCCGCTGAGAGCATGACAGCATCGGTGCCATCCAGCACGGCGTTTGCCACATCGAAGACCTCTGCGCGCGTTGGTATGGGGCTGTTAATCATGGATTCCATCATTTGCGTAGCGGTAATGACCACGCGGTCCATCTTGCGGGCTCGCGCAATAAGGTCTTTCTGGATGCCTATCAATTGCGCATCCCCCACCTCGACCCCAAGGTCGCCTCGAGCCACCATGACGCCATCGCTGGCGCGTATTATGCCGTCCAGTGTCTCCTCATCGGCGACGACCTCAGCACGTTCAATTTTCGCGATGATCGCGGGCTCCAGGTTGTGCTGGCTCAGAAGCTCCCGGGTCTGGTGAATATCTTCAGCACCGGACACGAAAGACACGGCAACGAAGTCAGGGCGGACTTCGGCAAGACTGTTGATATCGGTGAGATCTTTGGGGGTGAGTGCCGGGGCGGCCAATCCGCCACCCAGTCGGTTAATGCCCTTGCGCGAGCTGAGTGGGCCGCCCACCAATACGGTGCATTCGACGGCGGCGGACTCGACATCATCCACTCTCAGTCGCACCCGGCCATCGTCCAACAGCAGAGTATCGCCGCGGGTGACACTGGTGCACAGTTCTTTGTAGCTCATTCCAACGCCGCGTATGTCACCCTCGTCCTCACCGAGGTTCAGGTCGAGTCGGAAGCGGTCACCAGCGCTAAGTTCTATGGGGCCATTACGAAAATTACTGATGCGTATTTTCGGTCCCTGCAGGTCCGCTAAAATCCCTATGTAGTGGCCTGCAATCATGGCTTGTTTGCGCACTAGTGCAGCCGCACGCGCATGTTGTTGCGCCGTGCCGTGGCTGAAATTCAGTCGAAATACATTCACGCCTGAGCTGATCAGCCTGGCGATCATATTTTCGGACTCGCTGGCAGGTCCGATCGTTGCGACGATCTTGGTGCGTCTGATTGCCTTTGGTGTCACAGTGAATTCCGTATTGTTGTGTGCTTATTTTGCGTTCTAGTCGAGAGCGGTATGGAGCATGTTGGCAAACCCCTGCTAGCGGCAAGGCGCTCTAGGGGGGGATGATGCGCTCTTAGTAAGGCGGATTCCAGCGGAACTAGTGTGCATTGTAGCCACGATTGCCCAGCTGATCTTCGACGAAAGCACAGCAGGTGTGGGCGGAGCGCACAGCCCGTCTTAGAGGAATACACAGCAGGTCTTCTTGTAATACGGAGTGGGTTCTGGAGCTGTGCTTGCAGAAATACGGAGCGGGTCAGTGGTAGAGGGTGTCGTGGCCGTGCGCGATTTCCAGTGCTTGCCGTTTCGCGCGGGGCAGGCCTTTGATTACCAGCGTATAGGAGTTATCGATCATACGCTCGGTGTCGCCTTGCGGGATGCTGCCGTCCAGTATCGGCGTATTCCAGTGCCTTTTGTTCATATGGTAGCCAAGCTTTACGGCGGGAAATGTCACGCAGAATTTGCGCTTCATGCGGGTCGCACTTGAGGTTCATGTTCATACACTCACCATCGCGCGCGCCATCCCTCGAGAGTGTCGCAAACATTTTGTCCGCCACCTTCATCACCGCCATATCCGGTCCGAAGCGATAGCCCTCAACCGCCTCGGGTTTTTCCAGCAGGTATTGGCGCACTGCTTCGGGGCTCATGTTGTTTCTGCACGTTCCAGATAGTTTATGGCCAGATCGGGGAAGTCGGTAAAGAACCCGTCTACTCCTGCCAGCCGAACAAAAATATCAAATAGTTCATCGATGTTGGCGACGCTTTCGGGCAACTCGTCAGCGCGGAAGGTGTAGGGGTGGACAAGCAAGTCTCGCTGATGCGCCTGGTCCACAAGGTTAGACAATTGTGGAATTCCGGAGTTGTCTTTGCCACGGTAAATCTGGTGCAGCCATGGCCCTATGCCGGCGGCATAAGACGCTACATAGTCCAGGCCTGCAGGCGTTTGCAGGTAGTCGTAATCCACTTCGCTGTCTTCGGACCAAGCGTTTTCGCCAATCAATTGAATGAGTGGCAGCGGCGTTTTGATTTCGTTGTGCAGGTGTTGCAGTGTCTTATCGTCAAAGCACTGTAAAAATACCTGGTCTGGACGTTCCGCATAGCCGGTCTGCTGTAATACCTGCAGAACTGCTGCAGTGAGATCTTCACACTGGGCCAAATGCCAGTTGGGAGCCTTCATTTCCACGTACAGTCCGGTGCGACGGTTTCGACTTCGGTCCAGCCCCGCGATCAGCTGGATCTCCTCCGCCAGAGTAGGCACACTAAACAGGGCCGGAGCGTGTGGAAAGCGCTCGGGATACGCTGGCCGGACCGGACCATTCTTGTTCAGCACTGTGCGCTCATGCACACGCAGCTGCCGAATTTCTTCGAGATTGAAATCGATGGCGTAGTAGCGTCCATCGGGTCTAGCGCGTTTGGGAAACAGCGTGGACACATTCGTGGTGGTGTCCAGGTAAATGTCGTGCAGAACAATGGGCACTCCATCGCGACTCAGCACAACGTCCTGTTCGATGTAGTGTGCACCCATACCGTGTGCGAGTGCCTTCGCCGCCAGAGTATGCTCCGGCAGGTAACCACAGGCGCCGCGGTGTGCAATTACGATAGTATCCATCACGGGTACAAAGGTAGCGCGAAGTAGAGAAAAAGTAGAGAGAAAAAGTAGAGAAGATGTAGAGATGAAATGGAGAAGAAGTGAAGAAAAATTCAGGCGCCCGTTAAGAAAAACTGCACGGGTTACACTGCAAGACTGATTTGTGGATATTCCGGCATAGGAGGCCCTCGTAGTGGACCGAATTTTTGATCGAATTGTTGTTGCTGTACCCAACCTTGAGGCAGCGATTGGGGGATATGAATGTCTGCTTGGTGGCTCGACCGTCCAGGACGGAAAGTCAGCCAGCTGGGTTCTGGATAATACGACTATAGAGCTGGTGCAACGCGATGTTGAGGTTTGCGGCCTAGCGGGCCTTGTCATGGCGAGCGCGCGGGAGTCAGCGCAAAGTCGTGTGCTGGAAAACAGTCTGGGCCTTGATCTGTGCGTGTGTGATGGCAGCTCAACGGACGCGTTGCGCAGTGCTTCCGAACAAACGTCTGCTGTACGGGTGGACCATCTGGTGCTGCATACGCCGGATGCCGAACGGACTATTGCTGTATTCCGGGATGAGCTGGGTGTGAGGCTGGCGCTGGACCAGACTGTGCCGAAGTGGGGTGGCCGCATGTTGTTCTTTCGCGGCGGTAAGATGACGCTGGAAGTGATTGTGCCTGATGAAGACGAGGGAAAGGGCAGCTATTTCTGGGGAATTGCATACCAGTGCGACGATATCCAGGCAACGGTAAAGGCAATGGCGAGCAGAGGTGTAGCGCTGTCGCAGGTGCGTGATGGACGAAAACCCGGCACACGGGTTGCGACTGTCAAGAGTCACGCGCTGGACATCCCCACGTTGCTAATTCAGCCAGCGCCTAGAGACTAATCTTTATACACTTTGGTTGGAAAATGGCAGTCATCTGTTCGGCCATTCATTCGGCTATCCGTTTGACAAGAGCAGAAGTCGGCGGCCAATAAAGAACCAAAAAAAGGGGCTGAATTTCAGCCCCTTTAATTTGTCGCTTAGGCAGACTTCAAGTTTTTACCTGCATCTTGATAGTTTTCTCTGTTGCTTTGCCGTAGGGCGGCTTTAAGCCACCCAGCTTTGCAATGTCTACCTTGGCCTGCTTATAGATCGACTTGGCATGACTGAAAGTCTTGAAGCCCTCGTGACCATGGTATGCACCCATACCGCTTGGTCCGACGCCACCGAAAGGCAGCTCTTCTTGCATAACGTGCATGATCACGTCGTTGATGCACACGCCACCTGAAGTGGTGCGGCTGGTGAAAGCTTCTTCCTCGTCACTGTCCTGGCCAAAGTAGTAAGCAGCCAGCGGACGTGGTTTGCTGTTGATGTAGCTGATGGTTTCTTCAAAATCCTTGTACGTACGAATGGGTAGCAAGGGACCAAACAGCTCGTCTTGCAGCACTTTCAGGTCTTCTGCAGGTTCTGGGATCAGGGTCGGTGGAATCTTCAATGTGCCCGACTGGGTGCTGAAGTCCTCATTGCCTGGGTTGATCGCAATGACCTTTTGTCCGCGCTCTTTGGCTTCTTCCAGATAACTATTGAGGCGCTGGAAATGGCGTTCGTTGACCACGGAGGTGTACGCGGGGTTGGCCAGTAGAGTTGGGTACATTTCTGCCACCGCATTCTGCGCCGCTTCAATCACTTCGTTCAGCTTTTCTTCGGGTACCAGCAGATAATCCGGAGCCAGGCAAATTTGGCCTGCGTTCATGGTCTTACCCATCATGATGCGGCCCAGGCTTTTCTCAATATCAGCGCTGCGCGAAATAACAACGGGAGACTTGCCGCCTAGCTCAAGGGTGCAGGGCACTAGGTTTTTAGCCGCGGCCGTCAGGATGTGGCGGGCGATGGACGTGGCGCCGGTGAATATCATGTGGTCGAAGGGCAGGCTGGAGAACGCCTGGCCGACTTCCGGGCCGCCGTCGTAAACGGCGATTTCTGTCGGGTCAAACGCCTCGGCAATCATCTGGCCCATCAGGGCAGACGTTGCGGGGGTGAATTCTGACGGCTTCACCATGGCACGGTTGCCAGCGGCCAGCACACCGGCCAAGGGAGCGAATACCATGTTGACCGGGAAATTCCACGGCGCGATGATACCGACTACGCCCAAGGGCTGATATTCGATGCGTGAGCGGCCCCCTAGCAGGCCCAGTGGAAACATGGTGGAGCGCTTTTCAGGCTTCATCCATTTGCGCACGTGTTTGATTGCATGTTTCATGGGCGCAATGCCAGCGCCAACGTCTGTCAGCAGGCTAATTTCACGTGAACGGCAGGTGAAGTCCTCGTTGAGTGTCTCAACCAGTTGCTCGTTGTACTTCACAATCACATCCACCGCGCGTTGCATGCGATCTATGCGGGTTTCAGCGCTGACCACGCCCTCAGCCAGGTAGGCCTTACGCTGTGCCTCGAGGGCGGCGTGCATTTGTTGTTCAATATCCCCTATGGGGGTGACTTGCTCGGGTGCATTCATTTTTTTGTCCTTACTTTACGGCCGGGCGAACGCCCTAATATGAAATTGCGAGTAACTATCAAGTATAGTCCCGTGCTGGACAAAATTTAACCAATATTGTAGGTCATATCTGGCCAGTCGCCCTCTGTGGACGCTTGAGCTTGGCATTCGGGGCAGTAGCTGATAAATAGTGCCTATGACATCAAATATTGCCCTGGGCGACAATCGTACGCCATCCCCCCCCTATGGATATTCTCGGGAATGTCCGTATTCGCGTGAGCAGCAGATTCACATTGTTGCCGAATATCATGCCCATAAGATCCGGCCCAGCCGCATTGCCTATCGGGTGGGCATTGATATCGCATTGATCGAGGCTCTTATCGCAGGGGAAACTGAACCTGCCTTCTTTGAGCAGCTGGTGCGTCACTATCGTCGCCGGCGCTACAAGCAGCGGATAAACGATTCGTCGGTGAAGCGCGGCGTTGCACGCTATGAGCTGCAGCAGGTCATTGAGAGAGAATTCCATCAGGAAACCGATCTCTGATTCGTACGTACTATTTTTTCAACTAATTAAATGCGAGAACCTTCTGTGAACACACTGGCCATTTGGCACGAAATGCTCGACTCTCTTGATATGTCCCGCCTCCATGAAATTATTGCGGATGATTGTGTTTTTCACTCGCCGGTGGTGCACACGCCGCAGGAAGGTAAGGACCTGACGATCCTTTACCTCTCGGGCGCGGCGGCTGTATTCAACGACAGTTTTCACTATGTTAAAGAAGTCATCACCGATACACACGCGGTGTTAGAGTTCAGCTGCGACGTAGAGGGTATCGTGGTGAACGGCGTCGACATTATGACCTTCGATGATGACGGCAAGATTGTCGAATTCAAGGTCATGATCCGCCCCTTGAAAGGGGTTAACTTGATGCACCAGCAGATGCAGGCCATGCTCGAGCAAATGAGGAGTAAGTGAGATCATCGCTGACAAGAGGCAAGGGATACCCGCATTATGACTAAGCGCATGGTCGTTGGTATCAGTGGTGCATCAGGCATCATTTACGGGGTGCGCGCGCTCGAATTGCTGCGTGAAAGCAATGTCCAGACGCACCTGGTGATAAGTAAGTCCGCCAAATTAACGCTGCATCATGAGCTGGATATGAGCGTCAAAGAGTTGGAAGCGCTGGCCGATGTTGTACACCCGGCACAGGACGTTGGTGCTTCTATAGCCAGTGGATCCTTTGACACGGCAGGAATGCTGATAGCACCTTGTTCGGTGCGTACTATGTCGGAGATAGCAACCGGTGTGACCTCAACGCTGTTGACTCGCGCGGCGGATGTTGTACTCAAGGAGCGCCGTCGTCTCGTGCTGATGCTGCGCGAGACGCCTCTGCATACTGGGCATATCCAAACGATGTTGCGGCTGTCAGAAATGGGCGCGGTTATTGCCCCGCCGGTGCCTGCCTTCTACACTCGCCCGGAATCGTTGGACGATGTTGTCACCCAGAGTGTTGGCCGAACCCTGGACCTGTTTGACCTGTCTGTGGCGCAGGTGCAGCGTTGGCGCGGTGGCAGGACCGAAACAGAAACCAAAGCCGACTAGTTCGAGCAAGCAGATACGCCAGACAATCCAGACGTACACTTTCTCTCCTTACCCATTGACCTCATGATCAGGGTGTTTGCCAAAGAGCGTGCTGGATTGGGAATCCGCTGCAATGCACGGTTGCCTGGCTTGACCAAGATCCAATTCTCAGGCGCACTGTTCACCGATTACGCTATCCGTGAAGCGGCAGTGCAGGGTATTCCCATGCAGCGTCATGGCTAGCCGAGTGAAATGGCCGGCACCGTTTTACAGCATGTCTTCGATGCGTGTAGCTATACCAGCAGAGAGCGCATCTTGGTCGACGCTGGCATGACTGCTTTACAGCAGCCCCCTGTTTATCAAAGGCACTTTTAGTTGAAAGTGCCAATCAGCTTTGGCGCCAAAAATACTTTTGTATCAACGGCTTGGCTGCTGGTTTAATGCCGCAAACTAGACGATCCTAGGCCTGATAAGGCGACCCCTCTTCCTATTAAAATAATACCAATTGAGTAAATGGCCAGATCATCATCTGCCGATTGGCTTCCGCGTAAAGCACTACGAGATACGTGCAGTGCTCGTGTTCGGTGGATGCGGAATTACATACAAAGCTTGAGGCGTTTGAGTCACGCGGGGAAGATGACTATATTGCGAGTCACGAAGATATTATCGCAATCGTTGATGGCCGTGAAGAATTACTCGAAGCGCTGGACGGTGCACCCAAGGCGATGCGGGACTTTGTCGCAAACCGTGTGTGGGAGTTACTCCAGCTGCCAGCGTTTAATGAGGCGATTCCCGGCCTGTTGCCACCTGATAACGCTAGCCAGGCACGCTTGCAGCTTGTGCAAGGCCGCCTACAAAACATGGCACAGCGGGTGTAGGTAAACAGTCTGCAAGAATGCTCAGGAATTGAATCCATGCCAAGCCCGAACATACATAAGCAGTTGCTGCAGGACTGCCACCACCTCGGCAGCCTGCCCACCTCCCAGGTGCTATTGAATCGCAATGCGGCCGTACCCTGGTTTATTCTCGTACCCGAAACCCGCTTGCAAGACATTCTGGATCTTCCGGATGAGCATCGTTATGCCGTGCTGGATGACTGCGCCGCTGTGTCCGCCTTTATCAAGCAGGTGTTGGGTTACGATAAGGTGAATTTTGCCGGCCTCGGCAATGTGGTGCCGGATATGCACCTGCATGTGATTGGGCGCCGCGAGGGCGATGCGTGCTGGCCGCAACCGGTGTGGGGCAACCTGCAGGAAGGGGAGAGATACACGCAGGAACAGCTTCTGGAGTTGCAGGATGGGCTGTCTCGCATGACGGGATTGGACCGCGTTGCACTGTAGCCCCGGCGCGCCCAGGGTCTTCGAGGCCTGAGGCAAGCAACGGCGCAGGGTATCTTTTGGGCTACGCGCCCTGTCTTGTAACGCGCCCTCTCTGACAACATCACCTATTGAGTAATATGACCTATTGAACAACATGATCCCAACAGTACTTGTCACCCAGCCATTACCTGAGAGCTTGCTCGCACCACTGGTTGATCTGTGCCAGCTTGAAGTTTTGTGCAGTGGCGATTCACTGGCAACACAAGATGTGGCCAAGCTGCACGGACTGATCTGTTTACTCACGGATACTATTGATAGCGACCTGATTGATGCCATGCCACAGCTGGCATTTGTCTCCAGTGTGTCGGTGGGTGTTGATCATGTGGATGTGTCCGCATTGACCACACGCGGGATTCCACTGGGCCATACGCCCGGAGTTCTGGTGGATACGACGGCGGACCTGGCTTTTGCCCTGCTATTGTCAGCGGCACGCCGGTTGGGTGAAGCGGATCGCTTTATACGCGGTGGCAATTGGTTGCCCCAAGAGCGCTGGTCACCCAACTTCTTCCTCGGTAAGGAGGTGAGTGGCGCCACTTTGGGCATTGTTGGCCTGGGTGATATTGGACAGGCGGTTGCGCGCCGGGCGTCCGGGTTTGGCATGCAGGTGTTAGCTTGGACGCCCTCGGGCAGACAGGTGCCGGGCGTTACATCCGCGTCGCTGCAGGCCGTGCTCTCTAGTAGCGACTTTGTCAGTGTTCATGTAGCCCTCTCCCCGGACACCCATGACCTGATTGACGCCGCCGCCATTGCCGCCATGAAGCCAGGGTCTGTGCTGATTAACACGGCCAGAGGCGGCATTGTCGATGAGCAGGCGCTGGCGTCCGCCCTCGATTCGGGCCACCTCTATGCTGCCGGGCTTGATGTGTATGCACAGGAGCCCCTGCCGTTGGACAGCCCGTTGTTGTCTCATCCCCGGGTGGTGTTGGCGCCGCATATCGGCAGTGCAACCACCCAGACCCGTCTGCGCATGGTTGAGCTGGCGGTGGCCAATGCCGTCGCAGCCCTACAGGGTCAGCCCATGCCTCATTGCTTCAATCCTCAGATCTACGGCTGAGACACGGGCAAACTCTCCATCACAGTCGGTAGTGGGGGAGGTTTTGATAAGAAC
>JBLFXU010000003.1:0-28864 GCA_047609575.1 Bacteroidia bacterium
CTATGGGGGGGGGCAGATTGTGAGTGCGTTTGCAAAGTGGAGCAGGGCAGTTGCTTGAGATCTGGAGGTGGATTTTCCAGGCCTCAAGAAGTTAATCTGTTAGTACCTTTTTTTCGAGATTTATGCGCGATCGACGGATATCAGTATTCTAAGGGATCCTTTACTTTAAGGAGTCTGGCATACTTTGCCAGGCTCACGCACACGCTAACACCGATGGAGTTTTACACATGATTTTGCACCCCAAGAACGACACTTTCGAGCACCTCGACGAGCAGTCTCGTGAGATTATGCTTAAAACCGTGGCATTTTTCGAGAGTAAGGGCAAGACAAAGCTCAAGCACGACGATCACGAACGCGTCTGGTATGCGGATTTCCTGGAGTTCGTAAAACAGGAGCAAGTGTTTGCGACCCTGCTCACCCCTGCGGCTTACGGTGATGGCAACAAGCGCTGGGACACCTTCAGAAATTGTGCGTTCAATGAGATTCTCGGCTTTTACGGGCTGCAGTACTGGTATACCTGGCAGGTCACCATCCTCGGCCTGGGTCCGATCTGGATGGGAAGCAATGAGCAAGTTAAGGTAAAAACCGCCGGACTGCTGGAGCAGGGTGCCATTTTTGCTTTCGGTCTTAGTGAACAGACCCACGGCGCCGACTTGTACTCCTCAGAGATGGCAGTTACCCCACTGACTGATGGTCAATACCAGGCAAATGGCAGCAAATACTATATCGGCAACGCTAACAAGGCCGCGCTGGTTTCAACCTTCGCCAAAAACGCAAAAACCGATGAATTCGTTTTTTTTGTGGCCCAGAGTGACCACGAAAATTATGAATGCGTAAAGAATGTCGTCAACTCTCAAAACTTCGTTGCAGAATATGCACTTCACGAGTACCCGCTTACCGATGCCGATATACTCAGCACGGGGCAGGAAGCGTGGGACTGCTCGCTCAATACAATCAACGTGGGCAAGTATAATCTCGGTTGGGCATCCGTTGGCATTTGCACTCATGCGTTTTACGAAGCCATTACGCATGCGAGCAATCGCAGGCTATTTGATCACAGCGTCACCGATTTTACCCACATCCGCCAGTTTTTCGTAGACGCCTGGACCAGGCTTGTAGCTATGAGGATGTTTGCGCTTAGAGCTTCCGATTATATGCGTACGGCGTCCGCTGAGGATCGGCGCTACTTGCTGTACAACCCCATGGTGAAAATGAAAGTGACAACCCAGGGTGAGGAGGTCATCAACCTGCTGTGGGACGTTATCGCGGCCAAGGGTTTTGAAAAGGACACATACTTTGAAATGGCCGCACGGGATATCCGTGCACTGCCCAAGCTGGAGGGCACGGTGCACGTCAATATGGCCCTGATCATAAAGTTCATGCCTAACTACTTTTTCAATCCGGCATCGTTCCCTGATATTCCGAAAATGGATGAGCCG
The DNA here is from genome assembly GCA_047609575.1 of Bacteroidia bacterium. Classification (GTDB taxonomy): domain Bacteria; phylum Pseudomonadota; class Gammaproteobacteria; order Pseudomonadales; family Halieaceae; genus Marimicrobium. Next base: position 1,440 of record JBLFXU010000003.1, read on the forward strand.
CGTAACGATGATTTTCTATTCGACCAGGGGGCGACCCGGGGGCTTGGCAAGATCCAGTTTCACGACATCGACCTGGCCTACAACAGCCTGGACCTACCCAACATTGAAGTCTTCAAGGAGCAGATAGGCGTTCTCAAGGAGTTTCTGGTCACGGCCGCGCCGAGCAAAGAGCAGGGAGACGATATCGACTTCCTGCTCAATCTTGGCGAACTGTTCACCCTGGTGGCTTATGGCCAGCTCCTAATTGAAAAAGCAAAAATTGATTCGATGGAAGATGATATCCTCGACCAGATGTTCGATTTCATGATCAGGGATTTTTCCAAGTTTGCCCTTCAGATGTACTCGAAAACCGAGGCTACTGACGAGCAAATGGCACTGTGTTTAAGTATGATCAGGAAGCCGGTGAAAGATACCGAGCGCTTCAATCGGGTATGGGAAAAGCACATTGCCGTATTGGATGGCGCGTACGATATGAACCCTTGAGATACACAGTTTTTCTATCATGGTGCCCCAGAAACCTGCCGATGGTTGGCCAGAGCGTATCCAGGGTGTACGAGAAAGTGGCTTGGTGGCCATCTTGAATGGACAGTTCCGATGACTGAGGTGTAAAAGATTCCCCTATGCTTTCTGTACCATTGCCAACAGTAGAAATTAATCCGGTAGTTGCTCCGGTCGCGGTCGTTATTTGGCTTCATGGACTGGGTGCCGATGGGCATGACTTTGAACCCATCGTGCCCGAGCTTCGATTGCCGGCGGACTTGCCCATTCGTTTTGTGTTTCCCCATGCTCCCGAAATGGCGGTTACTGCTTTTGGCGGGCAGCGCGCCCGCGCGTGGTTCGATTTTGATCCAGGCGGCGGAGCCGATTTACCGGGCTTGAAGAAATCTGTTTCGCAGATTCATGATCTTATCCAAAACGAAATTGATAGCGGTACCCCTGCTGAGCGTATCCTCCTGGCTGGTTTCTCCCAGGGAGGAGTGCTGGCCTTGCACACTGCGCTTTACTATCCGAAGCGTCTGGCAGGCATTCTTGCGCTGTCTACATTTCTTGTCGATAGTGAAAGCCTGGGTTTGGGGAAAGCGGAGGTGAATGCCAAGATCCCGATTCTCATGTGTCATGGCCAGCAGGATACGGTTTTACCACTAGCATTGGGTAAGTCAGCTTTGACGGCACTGAAGAGTGCGGGTTATTTGGTAGAATGGCGTGAATACCCGATGGCCCACGAGGTGTGTGGAGAAGAGATACAGGAGATCAGCAGTTGGTTGCAGTCGGTGCTCGGATTGCCCGGCTAACGTTGTGGGGTACTGGCCGATTGCAGGGCAGCGCCCTTTGAGTTGTCACCTATCTTCCTGCCATAGTCGGACGCTCCAGATTTTGTAACGCTCGTTAGCTACCGGGTCTGCGCAGCCGCAATAAATCCGGGCAAGTCGAAGGCCTTGTCGAAACGTTCACCAATGCGCCGTGCACCGAGTTGAGTCATGTGCTGAGGATCAAGGTACAGAAGCCGCTCGCCCTCCAGCGCAGTGCATTGCGGAGTGCATTGGATCTTGGCAATGTCCACAATTTCAACACCAGGTAATGCCGCTCGCATAGCTTCATAAAGAGACTTCTTACGGATCACGGTTTGGCGTATACGTGTATCGAGACCATCGACTGTCGTTTCCTTGATCAGATTGTGCGGAGCTACTCCCGGGAACACAGCTCGAGGACCAAAAATCAAAACCTGTTTACCCAATGAGTGCAGATAATCAACTGTCTCTTTGAGGGGAGGTATTCTTTCTTCCGTCCAGGTTGAGGCCAGTAGGACTAAATCAAAATCCTCCCGGACAAATTCTTCAAAGCGCAGTGTATTCAGCGCAAGGCAGGCTGGGTACTCCTTCCGTAGGTAAGAGGTATCTACCAGGGCAGTGCAGGTTCCTGCTGTTGCCTGCGCGAAATGTATGTCTGGATAGGTCATGGACAGAAGCATGTAAGTGTCGGCAGCGATACTGTCACCAATTACCAGCACGTTGGAGCGATCTGGCGCGAGGGAGGCGCACACTTCTTTGTCGTAAAGACCGATATCGAATCCTCGGTGCAGATTACACTGTTTCCAGCGTATAGCCTGCCGGCGCAGGGTATGCTCATGCTCGACGCTTGCCAAAACCTGTTCAATGCGCAAATCAACGCGCGAAGGTAACCCCTTCATTTGCCAAACAATCACTGAAAGAATGACTACAGATGTCAGCACAGAAATGATGACCGGCCAGGCAAATTTCTGAATTGTATTGTCCTGCTTCTTTGTTAATCGAAAAGGCTTCTCCACCAACTCATGCAAGGCCACTGCGACAAGAAGAGAAAAACTGGATAGCAAAACCCTTTCGAGCATCGACAGCTCAAAGTCTGTGGCGTATTTGTATAGGACAAAAATGGGCCAATGTACCAGATAGATGGAATAGGACCGGGCACCGATCCACTGCATAGGCCTATTGGCCAGGAGAAAAACTGCGGTCTTGGTCTCCCTGCCCAGCAATAGAAGGAGGCTCATTCCACACACCACGGCGGCTGTCAGCGCAGGGGTGTAATCGTTTGTGACCACAATCGTAGCTGTTAAAAAACCGACAAAGCCCAAAAGCACAGACAGGTTGCCCCAGAAGCCTGACAGGCGCAGGGCCAGAATGGCTACCAGTGCGCCGGACATAAGTTCGTAGACCCTGAAGGGTAAAAGGTAAAAAACGGCCTCAGCCATACTGTGCCGAAAGACCATAGCAGCGAGCAGCGACGTGACTATTAACAGGACTGTGCAGATCACGCGGCGGGATTTAGTACCCAAAATAACCAGCAACGCTGGCCAGAGCAGGTAAAACTGCTCCTCGACGCTGAGTGACCAGGTATGCAAAAGGGGTTTAAATTCCGCTTCCGTGGAGAAGTAATTCGAGTCAAGCCAGAAGTCGAAATTTGCCAGAGAAAATATCGCAAAAAACGCCGATCGCGCTGTATTCTCCAGCTCCTCAGGAGGCACCCACACTAGAGCAAGTAACAGGGTGAATGCCACGGTCGCCACCAGCGCTGGTACCAGGCGTCTTATGCGGCGGACGTAGAAATGACGTAGGGAGAACTTTCCTGCCTGTGTGTCGAACAGAATATTGCGAGTGATAATGTAGCCGGATATGACGAAGAACAGTTCTATGCCCAGGTAACCCCCTCCGGCACCCTCGACGCCAAGATGGAACAGTACGGCGACAATGACTGCCAGAGCGCGCATTCCCTCCAGGCTGGGTATGAACCCGCCGTGGTCGGCCCCGGGCGCGTTATCCGCTTGCGAGCTTGCTGTAGAACTGCTCATGTGAATCGAATGGCCTCTGCAATCTGCTTATTGTTGGTGGCGCTTTTGACAGCACGTCGATCCGGGCTCTTGGGAAGGCTCAAACGATATGCGGTACCAACGCGCTATATTGTAAATTACTTCGGCGAATACTTCCAAAAAGCGCTACTGACAAGTAACTCGCTGTAATTGCCAGAATTGGCGAACGAGTAATCAAGAATGACACTGATTCCGGCTGGACGCGGCCCAAACGATTTTGAAGTGACTGATCTGCTGCCATGGGGTGCTTATGGTGCTGCCAAGATAAATCGGTGTAATGGGTAGAATTTGCCAATGAACCTATACCTCTGACAGTGAGTTTCGTTTTTGGACATGTGGAGTATTGTGGGTGCAGATCAGTGCCGTCTGGACTGCTACCGGCAAAATGAGGCATGCTTGATCGCTTACAGAACCGCCTGGGATGATCAATGACTGACGCAGAAGGGCAAGTGGACTCTTACCGACATTTTCGCCACCTGCGCAGGAAATCCCCTGTCCTCAAGCTGGAGGAAGGCCCATGGCAGGTTGCGCGCTATGACGATGTTCTGCGCGTATTACGCGACAGCACAATCTTCTCCTCGGACGTTTCCATCCGGCCGCCGGAGGAGCGCCGATCACCGAGCATGCTGTTCAGCGATGCGCCTGTTCACAACCGGCTTCGAAAACTGGTTAGTTACGCTTTCAAGCCCGCCCATATCGAGAGCCAACGAAGGCTCATTACCGAACGCTGTGAGGGACTGGTTATCGCCATGGCAGCAGAGCCCAGATCTGACCTGGTGCGGTCACTCGCAGCCCCCCTACCGGTAACGGTAATAGCCCATATGCTAGGCGTTGCCGATGGCGATATAGTGCAGTTCAAACAATGGTCAGACGCCATATTCAGCAATATTGGCGACATTCTGTTCGCCACGCCCAGTCCAGCGGCGGTAACCGCAAGCGAGGAGATGAACGCCTACTTCCTCGCCCGGATCAATGAGATTCGCAAGCAACCGGCAGACCATTTACTAGGGCGACTTATCGAAACCGAAACTGAGGATGGACGACTGTCGGACGAGGAAATTCTTAGCTTTTGCTCCCTGCTACTTATCGCGGGTAATGAAACGACAACCGGGTTGATTACGGCATCCGTAAGAGTGTTTGATGAGATCCCTGCAACCTTCCAGCAGCTAAAGAAAAACCCGGCATTGATTCCTACGTTTGTCGAGGAGGCTCTGCGCTACTACTCGCCCTTTTCCGTTACCGTTCGTCGCACGTTATCTGACACCGTTATAGGCGATACCACGATCGAAAAAGGGGAACTGGTACTGCCGCTAATTGCCTCAGCCAATCGCGATGAGACTATCTTTGAGAACCCCGACGAATTCATGATCGACAGAAACCCGAATCCACATCTCGCATTCGGTTTTGGTATTCATTTCTGCCTCGGAGCACACCTGGCGAGATTAGAGGGTGAAATTGCAGTGGCTTCCATGACTAAACACCTGGATGGTATTTCGCTGGCCGACGAAAGTCGTTCATCTGCAAGCGAGTTGGGTGGACCATCGGAGCTATGGGTGCTGACATCCTAACGGGCTCGAGGACAAAAAATAGCGCTGCCACTCAGGGAAAGGTAGTTGTCCAGCTGTCGTCTTAAAATCATTTCTCTCGAAGACGCGTGGCCAGTCCTGTTTTCTTGAACAGGAAAATGGGGACAGATTTTTTTGTTCAGCCGCTAACGCAATCGAAGGTCCCCAAAAAAGCTGACCCCCTTACTCTGCCAAAGTGATCTGAAGAAAAATGCGTTTGAAGAATGGGGTAGGGCAGCTGCTAGAGAAGCCCTAGCTTGATTCCTGCGATCTCTGGGCGTCAACTTGTCGATACTGTCCGTACCCTCCCTGTTAGTCCCCATCACTTCACTACTGCCGCCACCCGATGTCACCAGCAACGCTACCTTTTCAGAGCCGTAAATCATGAGCGCCTGCCCCACCAGGTACTTCGCCTAGAGTTGCCTGGTTTTAATGGGTATGGCGAAGTCGTTGATGTGTATCTTCAAAGCAAGCGCGAGGGTGCGACAGCAAAGCGTTTTTTCAAAAGGGCATTACGCATCAGTAGTCACAATAAGGATTGTAGGGTTTTATCCAAGTCTACATCGATGAAGTTGTATCCTGCTTCTGATAAACGCTTTGGCAGCACCCTGGTACTGGAAAGCAACAGCGCGTCCGCCATTTCGCCAAAAACAAGCCTCGCTACCCATGATGGAAGAGGAAACACTGTTGGACGGTTCAACACTGATCCTAGCGTTTTTGTGAATGTGTAATTTGTCACCGGTTGTTTCGAAACCAGATTAACCGCGCCTGACATTGATTCGTTTTCCAGCAGGAACTGAATCATGCTTGCAATATCATTGATGCTCACCCAGCTCAGATACTGCTGGCCGCTGCCTACGATACCGCCTAAGCCCATTTTGAATGGCAGCAGCAATTTCTGCAGCATGCCGCCATTAGGGCTCAAAACCACACCGGTTCTAATATGGACGGTACGAATTCCAGCATCAGAAGCGGGTTTTGTGGCCTTCTCCCATCGTTCGGATACCTCGGCCAAAAACCCCGTGCCCTGAGCGTTGTCCTCGTCAACAATACGGGTATCTGTATCGCCATAGTAACCAATAGCAGAGCCAGAAATCAGCACTGCCGGCCTGTGTTTCAATGTCGCAAGTGATTCAGATAACAGCAGTGTTGATGATTCACGACTTTCAAGAATGCGTTTTTTCCTTTCATCACTCCACCGCCCGTTGGCAATGCTCTCGCCGGCCAGGTGAATGACGGCATCGATCTTGATTGCCTCATCAAAATGAATGGTCCCTCTGGTGGGGTCCCAAAAAAAGGATTGCTCACCGGCTTCACCTCTTAGCATTCGCTGAACTTTATGGCCACTCGCAGCAAGAACACCCATTAGATGTGTCCCAACCAAGCCTGATGATCCCGTAATCAAAATATTCATAGTCATATAGACCCGATTTGTAGAATCTTGTTCCCCTTTATGCTGATTCATTGCTTCTGCATTGCATTGACAGTGTAGTTTAACATTGGCTGCAATATCCGAGTTAGAAAAAAAAGGCTGTCGCCCACGAGAAGCTTTACCCTTTTTTCAGCAATGGCGTCTTGCTGGTTTAGCATTTGATCATGTGGGGTGAATTTGAGTGCCGTGCTGTCAAAACCACATCCAAAGTACCAGTTCGCGCGTAAAGCACTCGAGGTTTGCTCTATCAGCAAAAACTCATTGGTATTACAGGTCAGAAAGCACAAAACGGGAATATTCTCGGGCGGTGGACTATGAAAGAATGCCGCCTGACCCAGTGGCATAGTCGTTCGCTCTTTCTGCCGCCTATACTGATGCTACTGCCACTCGAAACCAGGGAGCTTTTACTTCAACATGCAAAAGCACAAAAAGCACCTTTGCTCAGCTTGGCTGCCACCGATTGTTTTAGTACTTTGGGCTATTTCACTCAGCACGAAGCTTTCAGCACAGGGTGTACCGGTGGTGGTGACGACGGTGAATGAAGAGGTGATTTATCATCAGTTAGAGGTAACCGGCAGCGTCACCTCGGCTCGCAATTCACAGCTTTCGGCAGCTACAAGCGGGCAGGTTCAAACCCTGCTCGTGGACGAGGGCTCCCGAGTCAAGTCCGGGGACACATTGCTCACACTGGACCCGGAACTTGCCGAACTGGAGCTGGCCGCAGCCGCGGCCCGGGTGCAGCAAGGTGAAAGCGCGTTAGCCGACGCACAACGCAGGTTACAAGAAGCCAGGGAACTGGCGCCGCTGCGCAGTATTGCAGAAAGCGTGGTTCGCGATCTCGAGGCTGAGGTAGTAGAAGATGCGTCTGAGCTGCGTCAATATCAGGCGGAGGCGGGCCTCCGTTCTGCGACTCTGGCGCGCCATACGGTGAAGGCGCCCTTTGACGGCGTGATCGCCACAAAATCAACTGAATTAGGTGAGTGGGTTACGCCTGGCCAGTCGGTTCTGGTACTGGTGTCTACCACTGAGCTTAGGCTGGACTTTCCCGTGGCCGAGGATTACCTACCCCAGTTGGGAGGAGACACAGAGGTCAGATACCGTTATGGGCTTTCGGGAGAGCCCAGTCGGCCAGGCACAATCATCACCATGGTACCGGTCAGTAATCCAGGTGACCGGACATTTCTAATGCGCGTGCAGCCTGAACCTGGCGATTACAATCTCGCGCCAGGAATGTCAGTACGGGCAACGGTGAGAATTCCTACCGGCGAAAGCAGACCCGCGGTACCGCGCGATGCTCTACTACGTTACTCCGATGGTCGCTCCGTTGTTTGGGTTGTTGAAAAGCGGGATGGATTATTTGTAACCGTTGAAGCTCTTGTGCGCCCCGGTCTGGAGTTCAATGGTCTAGTTGCTATACGTTCAGGCATCAAGGTGGGAGACACAGTGGTCGTAAGAGGCAACGAGTCACTGCGTCCTGACCAGACTGTACAGCCTGGCGACGTCGTCGCAAAGCCAGTTGTTGGCCGCTAGGGCGCCTCAATGTTTGAGAAAATAATCCAACGCGGCACGCTGACTACCGTCACGGTGCTGATCATCTGCGTTCTCGGAATCGTTGCCGCGCTGCGTATTCCGGTACAGATGATCCCCGACCTGGACGTCCGGGTTATCACGGTCATAACAAGTTGGCGTGGTGCCACACCGCAGGATGTCGAAAAAGAGATTCTGATTGAGCAAGAAGAATACCTGCGTAATTTGCCGAGTATCTCCCGTATCGTCTCTACTGCAAGCAGTGGCAGTGCGCGAGTGGAGATTGAGTTTCCCTTTGGTACAGACATTACCGAAATGCTGATTCGGGTAAACAACGCGCTTAGTCAGGTGCCGTCCTATCCAGACAATGTGGATGAGCCACGTATATACGCATCCTCTTTTTCCAGCAATTACTTCATGTTTCTCCATGTTTCACCACTGCCGGGTAACCCGCGGCAGCTGGATCTTGATCTGGCCGTGGATTTCATCGAAGACAATGTAAAGCCCAGACTTTCGCGGATACCCGGTGTTTCAGAGGTCGGCCTATGGGGTGGTGCTGAGCGTCAGGTGCAGATACTGATTGATCCGGCCCGTCTCGCTCAGCGAGGGCTCAGTCTTACCGATGTGCGTAACGCAGTGCGTAATCGCAATCAGGACCGATCGGGGGGGCAGATCGAGTCGGGTAAGCGCAGATATCTGCTGCGTACTGTTGGTCGTTTCGAATCATTAGCGGAACTGGAGGGGCTCGTCCTCGCTCGTCGCGGCGATGCAGTCATTCGGTTGGCCGATGTTGCAGAGGTCCAACTAGACCATTTTGAGAAAAGTGGCATTTCCAGTCTGAATGGCGAAAACGCCATCATGATGCCGCTGCGACGGGAATCTGGCTCTAATGTTATTGAGATAAAACGCGCGGTGATTACGGAGTTGGAAGGCATAAATCGTGACTTGCTGGAACCCGCAGGTCTGGAAATAAACCTTACCTCGGACGATGTGCTGTACGTCGAAAACTCGGTTCGCAATGTTTGGCGGAATCTGTTTATCGGTGCTGTATTAGCCACCATCGTCATGTTTCTTTTTCTGCGCTCTGCCCGGACCACTGCTATTGGTGTCGTTGGCATCCCCATCTGCATCATCGTGGCATTTCTGGGGTTATTACTGGCCGGCCGCACCATCAATGTGATCTCTCTGGCGGGAATTGCCTTTGCGATCGGCATGACGCTGGACAACAGTATTGTGGTGCTTGAGAGTATCGAACTCGAGCGACGCAAAGGCAAGGTTCGCATGCAGGCCGCCGTCGAAGGTGTGCGCCAGGTCTGGCCGGCTGTATTTGCCTCCACCATGACTACCGTGCTGGTGTTTATCCCGGTCGCATTTGTGGAGCAGGAGGCTGGACAACTCTATTCAGATGTAGCGATCGCCGTGTCCGCAGCCATTCTTGCTTCCATGCTGGTGGCCGTGACGGTGTTACCCGCTGCTGCTGCCCGCTTCACCCCAGGTGAGCGCAGCGACAGCATGCTGCAAAATCTTGGTAAGCGCTGGCGCGAACACACTCTGCGGGTAATTTCAGCGATTTTGGCTACACCTCGACGACGCTTCAGTTGTATTGCACTGACCCTGACAGCGAGTGCTGCCATAATTCTGTTTCTCACCCCCGCCGCGGAATACCTGCCCGAGGGTGAAGAACCCAAAGTCTTTGCGGTAATGAGTTCACCACCGGGTTACAACCTGGACACCATGGAAACTATTGGCCGCGAGATCGAGGCTTACTTTCTACCCCATGTTGGTGCCGATCCAGCGCTCTTCAAATCCGGGGAGACCGCGGTGCCGGCGATCGCGTATGTCAATTTACGGATAGCCGCCGATAACATACGTATTGTTGCTGAGCCGGTTGATGCTGCAGACATTGAACCTCTTATGGACGCTTTGACCCAAAAGTATCAAGAATATCCAGGTATGCGCGCATTCGCCTCGCGTGGCTCCATCATCAGTAGCAACAACGGCGGGACTCGCAGCATTAATCTTGATATTGCCGGTACCGAGCTGGAGGCAATCTACCGTGTCGCGGCGGTAGCTGACGCCCGGGCCCAGCAAGTTTTTGACAACCCGAGAATCCAGAGCCAACCCCGCTCACTCAGCCTGGCACAGCCCATGGTTGAAATTCGGCCCGACTGGGAGCGCGCAGCGCAGTTGGGGCTCTCTTCACAAGAGCTGGGTTTCACCGTAGCTGCATTGACAGACGGCAGTTTCGTGGATGAGTTTTTTCTCGATGACGACAAAATCGATATTTATCTTTACAGCAGTCTCGGCCAGCGTGCTGAGTTGGACAGTCTTGCCCAACTGCCTATATACACACCCAGTGGCGCGGTGCTGCCCCTGGTCGCGCTGGCATCCATTGAAGAATCTATAGGTACCGATTCTTTACGCCGGGTAAATGGCCGCCGTACAGTGACCTTGAATATCATTCCACCACGCTCGGTCCCTCTGGAAACGGGTGTGGCCCGAGTGAGAGAAGAACTTGTGGATTACCTGCGAGAGCGCGGCGATATACCGGCGGGTGTAGATATCTCGATTTCCGGTGCCGCCGATCAACTTGACGCAACTCGCGAATCGCTGCTTAGCAACTACGCTATTGCTTTACTTATCGTGTACCTGCTTCTGGTCGCAATTTTTACCAACTGGGCCTACCCCCTGCTGATTATGACCACGATTCCTCTGGGCATTGCCGGTGGCATGGTTGGCTTGGCCCTGCTCAATGGCCTGGGCGCGCTGCTACCCATGGTTGGATTCGCCGGGTTTTCTCAACCCTTTGACATGATATCCATGCTCGGCTTTCTGATTCTGATGGGCACTGTGGTCAACAATCCCATCCTGATCGTGGACCGCGCGGTACGCAATTTCACCTCGGCTGGCATGCAACCATACGAAGCTGTTACCGAGGCGGTAGATGCACGATTGCGACCTATTGCAATGTCGACTATCACCACGATCTTCGGGTTGGCGCCCCTGGTGCTAATTCCCGGCGCCGGTACCGAGTTGTATCGCGGGGTGGGTGCAATTGTGATGTTTGGTATTCTGGGCGCAGCTTTTGTTACCCTGACCATGTTGCCGTCACTAACTATAGTTGTGCTGGATAGGAAGGCGCTGCTGTTGGCGCGAAAGGAAAGTCAGGGGAATAGCCTATGAAGATGTATTCGCTAGCCTTTTTCTTTTTACATTTACCGGCAACATACTGACAAGTACAAGCTAACAGATTGATAGAGTCGACCGATAGCCTGCTCTGTTTTATTGGGTACGAAAACCTATAAGCGTCACCGATTGCGGCGAGGCGCCGGCCACCTGATATCATTTCCCATGCTGTTTGGCTTTACTACATACTCGATCTTAGCCACCGCCAGTGTGCCGGACTAACCATCGAAGATCTGGTTACAGAGCGTGGCATCATGGTCAGCTACAGAACTACTTGCCTCTAGCACGTCAAGTTCAGCGTTGTTTTGCGCGCTCATGCTGTCGTGTCCTATCGATTCAATCTGGATAGGCACTAGGTCTGTGCCCAGCATTACCGTGATCTCAGGATAAGTGCGTTCCGTGAATAGATTTGGGAGGTGGTTTGAGACTCAAGGTAATTTTCCTCCGATCTCAAAAAGGTTAACGTGTCGATACCCCGCGGAGCATACGCTACAGAATACCTTGAGCCTCCTTAAGCGCTATGTAGTAGATCAATCGTACTCCAATCGTTGCTACCTACTGTGACAGGAATCGGTCTAGTCTTTGCCGCAATGAGCTGTTTTCCCTGCTGAGCTTCTCTCTTTCTCGCAGCAGATCAATGAGTATAGATACCGCGAGCCAATCGATTTCCAGATCACGCTGCAAGCGTATTGCGCGCCGCATCCAGTGGGCGCTGGTTGTATCGAATATCCAATCCTGAATGGAGGAGCCCGCCATCGGTTGTGCGATTTCATATTCCACCATCTCTAGTAGTACGGTGTTGGAAATACCCTCGCACTCGCAGAGCTCGGTCACGGTAATCCGCATGGTTTTGGTGTTCATGAGCTTTCCTCCCACTGGGCCCGGGGATTGAATGCAGCCTTATCCGCCAATTCTTGCCAAAGCGCCGTAACATCTTGTTGTGTTTCAGTTGGCATGACTACGTTTAGTACAGCATACAGGTCGCCTACACCTAGTTTGCCCGAAAGCCCTTTGCCTTTGGCGCGCAATTTTTGCCCTGACTGGCTGCCGGAGTTTATTGACAGTTTGATCTTGCCATCGAGCGTTGGCACCGTCACCTTAGCGCCCAATGCAGCTTCCCACGGCGCGATAGGTACCGTGACCACAAGGTCGCGTCCGTCTACATCAAAAACCGGGTGGGGCGCTAGCCGTATGTTCAGGTACAAGTCACCTGCGGGCGCGTCTCCCTGGCCTGGGGAGCCTTGTCCGCGCAAACGGATTCGCTGACCGTCACGTACCCCTGCGGGGATGGTGACATTGAGCGACTTCTTTGAACGGTGAACCTGGCCCTGCTCAACTATCGGTAGCTCAAACTCGATGGGTTTCTTTATGTCTGCGAGGGTTTCCTCGAGGAAAATTGGCAAGTCGAATTCAATATCCTGACCTCTGAAACCGAAAGATTGAGATGAGCCTCGACCCTCCTGTGAAAACCCGCCACCAAAAACTGAATTGAAGAAGTCGGAAAAATCCGCGCTCTGTTGTGGAGACTCAGTACCGCCGGTGGATTGCCAATTCGGAGGAGGTTCATACTGTTGCTGGTGTGTGCCACCGTAGCGTCGCAGTTCGTCGAATTCGGCGCGTCGCTCGTCGTCTTTCAATACTTCCCATGCTTCGGCTACTTCCTTAAAGCGGTCCTCTGCGTCCGTTTCCGAACTGACATCCGGATGGTACTTACGTGCAAGCTTACGGTAGGCCGACTTGATATCTGCCGTGTCGGCATCAGGCGTGACACCCAGAATTTCGTAGTAGTCCTTGAATTCCATTTACCACTGTACCTGTTGTTAATGTCCGATACCCGAAAATAGGGGCGCGCTATAAAGTCGCATGGGCTCTCCACCGTGTCTAGAAAGCGCAGCGAAGCGTGATGGACCAAACTCTGCAAGGTCATCAAATCAGCACATTGGCACCTCTAATGGTGCTTGGACTAATGCCCAAGGAGAGACGACAAAGTAGCGGAGCCAGCTATGTCATGTTGCGAAATTTCGAGGGTACTGACAAGCTAACTTCCCCAAATAGCTAGAATGGGTGGAGAGCCTGTCCGGCTTTATAGCGTGCCCTTCTTTTAGGGTATCGGGTATGAACACATACCAACGCGACCCACAAGTGAGTAAATCAACCACATTAGGCAAACTGAACGAGGGAGCGTGGGATGCGCGGTATGACATCCCAACGGGTCAGGGTCTGCGAATCGTGTGTGCTCGTGCTGCTGTGCTTAATATCTTCAATTTGGGTCGGGACCTGGTCGCAGCTGAGTAATATCAAGGCCCTGAGGATCAGCGTGTTCGATGAATGGGGCAGGGCGGTTACTTGAGAGCAGGGGGCTAGCTTTACTGCGTCCGGAGGAGGTAACCTGTCGACTCTTTTCTTGAAAAGCGGGAGCGACTGACGCTGCATTCTTTTCTCGCATAAAGATTTGCCGGTACTCTTGCCGGTACTCTTGCCGGTACTCTTGCCGGTACTCTTGCCGGTACTATAGCTACACATTTACATATTTGGCTTTTACAGGAGCTTGATTATGGATCGAAAATTACTTATTACAATTCATATGTACCTTGCGGCATTCTTTGCCCCTGCGGTGCTGCTTGTGGCTATTTCCGGTGGCCTCTATCTGGTGGGGGTTAAGGGTGAGGTCGTACAAGAGACAATCTACAGCAGTAGCGAGGCCATGATTGATAACAAGTCCCCCACACTGCAGGCCGATGTGGCTGCCTTGTTGGCGAGCGCGGGCGTGGAATCCTACCGCTTCGAATATGTGAAGGTTAGTGGCGCAACCCTGTATACGCGGCCAACCTCCTCAGACCACTACCTAATCAAGTCAAACGCAGGCGGTGTGGAAGTCATTCATGCTCGCCCCAGCCTACAGAGCCGAATGATCGAACTTCACAAAGGTCATGGCCCCACCGCCTTCAAGACCTTTCAAAAAGCCTTTGCGATTGGCCTAATCTTCATCATCCTCAGCGGCCTGTGGCTGGGGATTTCAGCTTCTCGACTGAGACGCTCTACTTTACTTACCGCTGCTACGGGAGCAGTAATTTTTGCGCTTTTATTGGTTTAGTGTACGGAGCTTGGCAGGAGAGTTACGATAAGTTCACTTGGCTGCAACTATTTGCGAGTTGAATTCTGATCGTGAGCAAAAAAATGAATGGACTCAGTCTTTGGCAGTAAACGAATGGCCTATATGAGTCGAAAATAGACTCTCTCACTATCCCGGATCAAAACAATCTAGGCGATGGGGAAGCCCGCGACCACTGCGAGCGAATGACCGTTATCGGTAGGAACGGACATTTGCCTTAATCGGTTGTGGAGGAGCGGTTCATTTGGAGACGGGAATGAACCGTTTTTCTTCTGAACAATCTGCCTGGCGCCAGAGACAGTCTCATACTTGCCTGCATTACAAAGCCCCACCAACTCCATGCAGCATAAACCCTTCCCGGAAAGCCTCCAGGGGGCAACAGCAATTGACACCAAAAATGCCCTGTAAAGTAAGGGGTGTATGTCTGACAATACGGCGATTAAAGCGATGATTCTTCCAAGGGCCACATTTCCACAGAACTTGGTCATTGTTCAGACGTTGCGGGAAACCAGTGTCGGGTCCCGTCGGCTATGGCGACCAGTGACTGCATGACCGGCACCGCCACCAATACACCAACGACTGTAGCCAGTGCAGTTCCTGAGTGCAGACCAAAAAGTGATATGGCTACCGCCACGACCAGCTCAAAGAAATTCGATGTAGCGATCATACAGGCGGGGGCTGCAATATTGTGGGGTAGATGAATTGCTTTGGCCGCGCTGTATGCGATGTCAAAGATGCCATAGGTTTGTAGCAATAGCGTCACAGCGGTCAACAGAATCATCTGGGGCTGGGCGATGATAGTCTCTGCCTGAAAACCAAACAACAGTACCACGGTAGCCAGTAGACCTATAACCTACCAGGGCTTGAGTTTGTGGACAAAGGCTTCGACTGCACTATCGCCTCTCCTCTCCTCCAGCAAATGACGCGTATAAGCGCCAGCGAGTAGCGGTAACACGACATAGAGCACTACAGACAACAGCAGTGTTTTCCAAGGTACCTGAATGTCGCTAACCCCGAGCAGAAACGCCGCCAGGGGCGCAAAAGCAAACACCATGATGATGTCATTGACAGACACCTACCTCTGAGCCGATGCTTACAATCTAGGCCAGTTCAATTGTCAGTACCCAGGCAACAAATAGCTGATCAAGCAGGCCAATGGTATATTGACCCAAGGGTCAAAAACACTGGGCGCAAATATTGCACAAAATACGGCTAATGAACCATGTTCAGCGGGAATGTGAATGCAATACTGTTATTCTAGATTCACATTTTGTGTTATCGGTGCTGTAGTCAGGACTGAGTAAGGCACCGATTCAGCTCACTGTTAACGGGGCCCTTGTCGATAGTGCAGTGATGGACAAGCCTGAATTGCCCAGCGGCGATTCCTTAAGGCCAACGACTATCGGGCATGGTGAGAATGGGCAGTTCCTATTTTGGGGAACCTTGGGTCGCCCGATAATTTTGAAAGAAAGATTTTTGCCTGATGAGGAAAGTGATCTAGAAGTGGATAGTGACATACTAATTATTGCCGATGAGCTTTGTGCTTAGGTTACTAGTTTATGAAGGGAAGTATGGAAAACTCCAGTCAAGATGATATAGGCAACACCGCGGAAGAGTTAGCACTTGCGGGGAATTGGAAAACGGCCTTAGCGTTACTGATGGAAGCTTACGGTCGTTCTCCCAGCGCTGCGTTGGAACGGCAGATGGGTGATATGCGCATCAGAGCATGCAGAGATATGGACTGCCCCACGCCTGATCTACCGTGGCCCCCGCCTCATAGTCATCTCGAAGCGAATTCGAGTGATTTACCAGAACTAAATCCTGAAGCGTTGAACCGCGACACCCTACGCTCGGGCATATTGGGTAACGGTGGTTTAATCGTTCGCGGTTTGATGCCGCGTAATATTGTTGACGAGATGCGAGGCTCTATTGACCGAGTTTTGCATGTCCGTAACGGCGGTGAGACGAGTCCCGAAGATGCGGCTTCTTTGTATTCAAGGTCTGCGCAGGTTAAGGGCGGCCCTACGCAGTTCTTTGCCTTGGGGGACAAGAGTTTATCCGAGAGTGCGTCTGTGTGGGCAGTTGATTCGCCTCAAATGGCAAGCCGGATCATTCAGTTTTACGAATCCATAGGTTTGCCTGAGTTGTTGCATGAGTACTTTTCAGAGCCTGCGGTACTCTCGGTGAAAAAATGGGTGTTGCGTCGCGTAGCCCCTGAAAATGGTGGGCAGGCTGGCTGGCACCAGGATGGCCAGTTTCTTGGAGACGACATTAGAACAGTAAATTTGTGGGTGGCACTTACCGAGTGCGGTGGAGACGCAGATGCGCCAGGAATGGAAATTGTTGCTGGCGAAAATAACAAAATTTATGAAACGGGAAGCCATGGTGCACCCTTTGACTGGACCGTGGGGCAAGGGTTGGTTGATGAGATTTCGCAGAAATCTCCTGTACTTTGCCCCAGGTTTTCTCCCGGAGACGCTCTGTTTTTTGACCATTACAATTTGCACAGAACGGGCTTCGGAAACAATCACTCGCAGGCTAGGTACGCGATTGAATCATGGTTCTTTGCTGCCTCTCGTGCGCCTGTTAAGCAAATACCGGTATTACTCTAACTCAACGCACCGTGAGCCTGTGTCGCCCATCAATTAGGTCACTGACACCGTAACCGGCTCAGATTGTTAGAATCGACTCAGAGCCTGCCCCGCGCTACAGCGTGCCCCTCTTTTGGGGTATCGGGTATGAGTACTGACAAACGCCACCGATGCGGCTAGGTACCACCACCTGAACATCGTCCAAACCACTCAGGGCATTGATAGCACGTCGCATTTAACTTTATCCAACACCTTTTCCACCGTGTTACCGATCAGTGCTCCGGATAGGCCCGAGCGGGCTGTGTTTCCCACAACCACCACGCTGACATCAAGTTTTTTTGCATGGTCGACGATAACCTTTTCTGGCTTACCCAGCTTGATATGAATTTTGTCGCTTTCAATGCCACAATCTTTCATGATCTGCCGGCGGTCGGGGACACCCTTGAAGTCCTGAAAGGCGTTAATGAAATGTACCTCGGTACCCGAGCGACAAAAAATTTGTCTGCTAAAATCAATGACATTTTGGTTAAGCCGTTTGTAGGACTCGTTCTTTGCGCAAATATCGATCGCCGCCAACACTTTGGGGATTTCCGCAGTAGCGCCCTCTTTAACTAACATCACGGGGCAGAGACATTCTCTGATCAGGGTCCAATCGGAGGTGCGATGGAACATCCTACGACCACTTGAATGCTTGTAGGATGACTTTAGCAGCAGATCAGGTGCATATTTAGTAGAGGATCGCACTACGGCTTGATGCCAGTCCTGGTCCCACTCGAGCTCTGTAGTCACTGTAATACCACGAAGCGAGAGGGCCGCGGCAGCTTCATCGAGTACGCACTGCTGCTGCTTTAATAGAGTATTGATTGCCGAGGACTTGTCGTCTGATTTGTCGATATCGGAATAAATGCAGGCAAAAATATGTAACTTCGCCGAAATTTTCTCGGCGATGTTCGCCGCCCGCTGCAGAGCAGGCTGTTCCTTTCTATCAGGATCGTAAACGACAAAAAAATTGGTGATCTGGGTCATAGTTGATACCCCACTTAGTTACCCTGAAAAAGACATTCTTCAGTAAAAAATTAGAATGTACTGCCTAATAACACAGCTACTTTTGCGGAGGTGAGATAAAACCATTAAGTCTTTGATTTAAATGAACTTTATATCTATTTGAAGGTAGATTTCCATGATTGCGAGGCAGAAACAGTAAAACCTCACGGCTTTGCCTTTTTTACCCCCAATAACTAAGGATGGCCCCGGCGACAAGAGCGCTACTGCGAACAGACAGCGCTCGGATTACCCAACCCTACGACTGACAATGGCCAACCATGGCTGCTCGGAGCGTGGCACACCGGCGGGTCGATAGTAATGTTCGAGAACCTCGAAGCCAGCGGCCTTCAGATTAGCCAGGGATTGTTCAAGCTCTATAAAATGACCGTAGCGCTGACCAGACCAGCCCTCGCTATTGCCGCGTGGGTTTGATGAAAACAATATCCCCTGCGGGCGCAGCGTACTGTGCAGCTCCTTCAGAACTCGCGGTAGTTCTTGACCTGGAATGTGGAATAGCGAGGCATTGGCGAATACACCATCGAATGCCCCATTGGGCAAATTCAGCGACAGGAACTGCTGTTGCAGAACCGGGCAGCCGCTATTCGCCTGCGCCATGTCACAAAAGGACTCACTGCCGTCCAGTCCGACCGGCCGATGACCCAGAGATTGAAAATAGCCCAGGTCGCGACCCGGGCCGCAGCCAAAATCGAGGATATCGAGTGCGGTTCCTGCAGGGAATTGGCTGAGGAACTTGTCATAATTTTGAGTGACATCGTGATCCTTCGTGCCCTGCCAAAAGGACGAGGCATTGCTCTCATAATGTCTGAGGGTGACGGATTCGATCTCGGACAATTGCGACTCGGGAATATTTTCTGCCATCGAGGGTTGCTACTCGGCTGCTTGCTCTGTTCAGTGCATTTTCGTCAGTTGCCGATAATACCAGATCCGAATCTACCCGAGTGACGCTGGCTCGTTCTTGCCTCTGGTCGTCACTTACACTGTGCTCTTCTCCGGTTTCGCCCAGTGAGTCCATCAATGAGCAAAGTAAATATGCAAGACGATCCCCGAATTGATCGACGTATCAAGGCTTTGATGGGTGGTATGGATTTCCCGGCAGGCGATGTCCTTTTATGACGGTAACTATCGTGCTTTGGAGAAGATTATTGCCGGCCAGGGAGTGGCATTGGCGATGGTGGATTGTCGCATTTCAATTGTGCCTTCCTCCGCACAGTAGGTCGCGCCCTATCCAGCCGGACTTAATGGCTGCGTAGCGGGACTCAAATGGGTGGTTGCACAGGCTAGTGAACTCAATATCGATCCGGGTCACATCATTGCCGCCGGTGAGAGTGGCGGTGGTAATCTCACCCTGACCACAGGTATGCGCCTGAAGCGCGAAGGCGCGTTGGGTCTTATTCAGGGCCTGTATGCCCTATCCCCCTATATTGCAGGACAATGGCCGCTGCCAGAGAACCCTTCATCAGTGGAGAACAATGGTATCTTGCTTGATCTGCACAGCAACTTTGGTGCAATGTCTTATGGAATTGAGGTGTTTGAGAAGCGAAACCCGCTGGCTTGGCCGGGGTTTGCCGAGGATGACGGTGTAGTGGGTTTGCCGCCTACGGTGATCAGCGTGAATGAGTGTGATCCTCTGCGCGATGAAGGCGTCAATTTCTATCGTTTGTTACTTAAAAACGGCGTGGCTGCAAAATGTCGTCAGGTAATGGGCACGATTCACGGTACAGAAATATTTCCCCTGTGTTGCCCGGATATCAGTCGCGATATCGCCGCATTCAGCGCAGGCGCCTAATCCGGGTATTAACACTAATCAATCGAGCCTTTATAGAAACATCAAAATATCTATGGCGAGACTCTTTCAAACGGGTCACAGCCACCGGTACTGATCCCGTTGGTTCGCTCCTGCGTATCAAGTTCAATAACCCCTGACGGGTTTGCAGCGAGGTGCCAGAAAGTGTTCGGATTATTCAAGAAGTCCCCGATAAAGCAATTGCAGCAAGAGCACGAGGGCCTGTTATCCAAGGCTTTCCATGCCCAGCGCGATGGCAATATTCGGCTATACTCGACGTTGACCGCGGAAGCCGAGACGGTGCGGGAGAAGCTTGAAACGTTGAAAAGCGCCGATGGGGCGTAAGCCTGGATCCACTGCAGTGAGCGACTCGGGTGATGTGCTGTATTTTTATGGGCAATGCCCGATCTGCTCTCGAGAAGTCGACACACTGAGACGTCTTGCGGACGCGCTTCAACAAATGCTCAACGCCTTTTCTTGTTGTGGCCGAATCTTTTAGGGCCCAGCGTTAATCCCTGATTAACCTAGTTTTTACGCTGACCCCAAACATCCTCTAGATTAAAGCCCTGTATGCGCGTCTAGTCGTCGCAGGAAAACCTAAAAAGGTAGTGCTAATAGCCCTGTATGCGAAAGCAGTAAGCTATCCTGAATACCAAGATAGAAATGGCACTCACTGGAACAAAAAATACGCATAAACCCCTGACTAGCAAGTATAGTCACCTTTCGATACCGTCAAAAACCCACTATTAACAGCCCGGCCCCGAGCCAGGAACCGTAACCTGCAGAATCTCAATATTGCGTACCGTAAGTCCCAGAGATGAAAAGGTAAACTCCGGATTAGAGTCTATCGTTTCATTCGAATTAACCAGAAGAAATGCCGCAAAAGCATCTAATTCCGCAGCCACCGCTGCATCTGCAAGCTCCGCTGCTGTCAGAGCCAGTAGTAGCGTATCAAGACCAATGCCTCCGTCGTAAAAATCCAGGCCGGTGCTGGCATCCAGGGTGTTTAGAATCAATATATCATCGCCGTCCCCGCCATTGAGAGCGTCATCACCTTCGCCACCGTCTATTATATCGAGGCCATCACCGCCGAGTAGTGCATCATTCCCGCCTAGACCTGTGAGCAAGTCGCTGCCACCTCGGCCTTCCAGTGAATCCCAGCCTTCCATCCCGTATAGAATATTATTTGTCTCATCACCAACAAGGGCCAACGGCACCACAATACTTAACGTACTGTTGCGGTCCAACCCAGTCATGTTTTGAATCTGCCCTTGGGGCCAGGTTATTGACACGCTATTGATCGGTGTTGGCTGGGAAGCACCCAAGCCGAAGTGGGCAACCATTTCATTCTGTCCAAGAAAATTACTGCCCGCATTGAGTTCTGCTGTCTGCTGCGCCGCGCCAGTGTTCGACAGAACTTTAATTTTCGCCCCTAGACAGGGCTGGCTACCGGCACACACCACTCTTAGCCAATCATTCGCATTACCGCCGTCGTTGCGGTACAGCACTGGCAATGCCCCGTTATTCACTATGAAGAGATCAAGGTCGCCGTCTCTGTCGTAATCGAATGACAACAAGCCTTTCCCTGAGCCCGTATCAGTCAATCCCACAGCGGCCCCCCATTCTGTAAATGATCCTGCCCCGTCGTTGTCCCAGAAGCGCATCACATCATTTTCAAAAGGATCGTCGAGGGCAAAAGTAGCTTCATTGGGAAAGTTGACCCCGTTTGTCATAACCAGGTCTTGATCACCATCGTTATCATGATCCAGGAACGTGGTACCCCAGCCCCATGCTCCATCTCTTACACCGGCAACATCAGTGGTGTCTGAAAAAGTGCGATCGCCGTTATTTCGATACAGACGATTACCACTGCCCCCCCAGTTACATGCTTCCGTGGCACAGGTGTCTGCAGGGTCGTAAATCGAGGTCACAAACCAATCCAGCAGCCCATCTCCATCATAATCAGCGAGTGCAGACCCCATGCCATTTTCATCAGTGCCAACACCGGCGGCAACAGTTCCGTCAGTGAAGGTGCCATCACCGTTGTTCCAAAAAAGCCTGCTAGTGCCGAAGTCACCAGCGATTAGAAGATCAGGAAAGCCGTCAAGATCAAGATCAGAAAAGCGCGAGGCAAATGCATAAATGCTATGAACATCCAGCCCGGCAATGATAGTGACATCCTCAAAAAAGCCGGGCTGCAATGCGCCTTTATTGCGCAATAACTTTGAATTGGACAGGGTGCCATCTCCCACACTTGCTCGCCATTCTGTGGTGTGTATATCGAGATAGCCGTCAAGGTCGTAGTCGCCGAAAGTGACGCTATATCCGACGTGGAAATCTGGCCTTTCAAGCGCAGCCCCTCTGGCAACCGCCTGTTCGCTAAAATTTCCCGCACCATCATTCAGGTATAGATAAAAGCGAGAATCTAACAGGGTGGTGACATACAAATCCAGGTCCCCATCATTATCGATATCACCCCAGGCGGCGCCGTTGGAGCCAACTTCACGCACGATACCTGCTGCCGCAGCTACATCGACAAATGTGCCATCCCCCTGGTTACGATAGAGGAGGTCCGCCGCATCCAGGCGCGTAACATAGAGATCTACCCAGCCATCGCCGTCGAAGTCGCCCGCCGCTGCTGCGCCGCTCATATAGTCGGGTTCAAAAGGAAAGGATGGCGAATCTGGCAGATTATGCTGGATAAAACTGATGCCAGAGGCAGCCGTTACATCCGTATAATTGACCGCACTGGCAGCCGGCGAGTGAATCATAAGGGCCAGAACACTGACGACAGGGGCTATCGAAAGCCCCAGCCACTTATTCGAGGGATAATTTTTGACTTCCATAGTTTCCACCAAAAACTAAATACAATAATGGCAAGCCTGCTATCTGCTGTCACCCACCGTGAATTGATAAGAATCTGCCTCGCAATCGCCTTTGTCTACAACTGGGTTAACAACAGCTGACAGCGAGGTTTTGCCCGTAGGCAATAAAGTCTTCGCTACCCTCTATAGGCAAAAATCGTGCCGAAGCGCTTGAAACAACCATTGTGAAAAGGCTTGTGCAAATCGAAGAAAGCTCTGCACTGTGCAAGGCGTTCAGATTGTAAAAATTGCTGACAGACAGCTACTGACAAGGGCGCTCACAGGAAGCTGATCCCTGAGGCCGTCCATATCACCGAGCGCTACGCCAACAATCGTGCGTAGCAATCGAAGAGCCTGCCCCGCTTTACAGCGGGCCCCTTTTTTTGGGTATGAGGTATGAGGCAAAGCGCGTCAGGGAGCGAGGAATGCGTGGTCCGGTATTCCGGTAGTCTTCTACATCAGTAAATCGGTAAAGCAGGTTCAGCGATTTCTTTGTGCGTATGCTGCGGTCTACAATCCAGTCAATCCTGGTAGGCACCGAGTCCGGACTCAGCATGACCGCGACGGCGACACTAGGAAGAGTGCGCTCTTTAGTACCCCAGGTATTTTAGTGGAGCGGGGCAGTCGCTTAATTGCTCCGCATTGTATTGGGTCGGCCATACTGCATTCACTTGTCAGAATCCAGCTGGGATACCCAGCTACTGCGTAGGATCATCATCATGCTGGTAGCTTGCAAACAGGTGCTTGCGCACCTCATCGGTAACCGGTTCAGCGCCCAGTACGACTGGCCGAATCTTATCCAGGTCAACGGCGAACCCACGTTGCACAGCGGGTCTTGTAAAAACGCGCTCTAGCCAGGCATCCAGATGCGGATACGGTGCCTGGTCAGGATAACGGAAGCTAAACATCTTGAACCACGGCAAACACGCGATATCAGCTATTGAGTAGGCATCGAGAATGTAATCGCGCCCTTCGAGATGACCATTTAGCAAGCGCCGTAGCCGCTCTGTTTCGTGTGTATAGCGGGCAATCGGATACTCTAGTTGCTCGGGTGCATACTGCACAAAATGGTGAAGCTGCCCCATCATTGGACCCACGTAGCTCATTTGCCAAAACAGCCATTGGTGGCCTAACGCCTGTTCTACAGGGTCATGAGGCCACAAATCGCCGGACTTCTGCGCCAGATACAAGAGTATCGCCGCCGATTCCCACAGCACAACCTCGCGACCTCCAGGACCCGCTGAGTCAACAATGGCAGGTACTTTGCGGTTCGGGGAAATGGTAGCGAAACCTGGCTGGTTCTGGTCTCCCGCCACGATATCGATAGGATGCACCTGATACGGCAAACCCATTTCCTCCAAAGCGATAGAGACCTTCTGACAGTTGGGCGTAGGACAATAGTAAAGATCAATCATGGCTGCTCTTCTTCCTAATTATTGCGCTAAAAGTACTGACAACTTAATTGGCCTAGATTGCAAGAATCCGGCCAAGAATACCAACAACCATCATCGATTCCTGCCGGATCACCGATGATCTGGTGCATGCCTTCCTGGAATTTTCCGAGAGGTCGGAGTCCCAGGAGAGACCGGGGCGGTGGGGTAGGGTAGCGCTCCAAATCAACACCTTGTGGCATACTTCACTACCTCGAAAATAACAGAGTGAAAGATGAAGTATTTGGCAGGCGTTTTGATTTTTATATCCAGTCAGGTTTTTGCCGGGCCAAAGCTCTATGTGTTTGACTGCGGTTTGCTTAACCTGGACAGTTTGGAAATGTTCAATCTCACGGAAAGCGAGTCTTCAGTCCGACAGATGTTCGTACCTTGCTACCTAATTGAACACGAAAAGGGTCGATTATTATGGGATGGCGGTTTACCCAAGGCTGTTGCCGATGCCGAGGGGCCGGTTTCAATCGATGGTGGCTCCATGGTTTACAAACGATGGATAGTGGACCAGTTGGCAGATATGGATCTCAGTCCAGGCGATGTCACTCATGTGGCATATTCTCATCTCCATTTTGATCATGCTGGAGCGGCAAATTTCTTTGTCGAAAGTAATGTACTAATGCAGAAGAAAGAATGGGATGCGGCATTCGGTAGCGCAAGTGAGTTTATCGATACCACGCTGTTCGACGGCCTGAAGGGTGCCAATTTATCGTTTATAGAGGGAGACTACGATGTCTTCGGGGATGGTAGCGTTAAACTGATCTATAGTCCGGGGCACACTCCAGGACACCAAGTACTATTGATTGCGTTGGAGAATACAGGGCAGATACTTCTCTCAGGTGATCTTTATCACACTAGGGCTAATCGTAGCCTGCGTAGAGCTCCCACCTTCAATCATGATGTGGAGCAAACATTGAAATCGATGACGAAGGTTGAGCAACTGCTGTCTGAGAATGGCGCGACGTTATGGATAGAGCACGATAAGGCGTTGGCGGATACGCTTAAATTGGCGCCTCAATTTTATGACTAGCTCTGAGTTGATTTATTGCAACGCGAGGTATTTCCATGTCCCCTGACCAGCTGTTTCTCATCTGCAACTACGCAGTAATCCCCGCGTGGCTGTTACTGATGGTGGTTCCCCATCACCGTATCACCCAGCTTTTGGTGCACGCGATCTGGGTGCCTCTATTATTGGGTCCGTTTTATATTTGGGCCTTGTTCTTTGGTGAACCCGCGGCTGAAGGTGCGGGATTCGGTTCCCTGCAGGGTGTGATGCTGTTGTTTCAGACTCCCACCGCGGTGCTGGGCGGCTGGATTCACTACCTGGTATTTGACCTTTTTATCGGTGCCTGGATAGTGCGCGACGCGAAACGCCAGGGTATCAATCATTGGCTGACGGTACCATTCCTGTTCCTGACCCTGATGGTAGGTCCGGCGGGATTGATGTCATATCTACTTCTACGGTTGGGGCTGAAGCGTTCCCTGACGCTTATTGAGGTGGCTTAGTAGGGTGCGAGTCGGGAGCCGCTGTATGCGGTGCTAGAGGTCGGGGGGGTTCAGGGGTTTCTGGAAAGCTGGACTCCAGGCTTTCCAGACCGCAGACGGGGCGGAGAGTCCAGGGCCAAACGCGTGCTGACTAATTTAGCAGAACCATTTTTTTACTCGATAGCCACAATGCTGAAGAGCTCTTTGCGTCGATTAAACTGCCAAGCCACCTCATCATCAACGCGTTTACCCATTAATGCCTGCCCTAATGGCGCAGTGGGGGTGATGACTTGTACCGGCCCCTGCTCACTATCAATACTCAAGCCGCCAGCTGCAGGTCCAACAAAAAAGCGCCGCTGCTGTCCCTGATCATCTTCTATGCAGGCCTGTGCGCCCAGTGCAATCGTGGCGCCGGCACTAAAGGTAGGGCGGTGGAAATGCTGGTAGAGGGCGATACATTGCTTTAGTTCAGCAATACGCATGGATTGTCCATGGGCTAGATAGGCGGCTTCCACGGCGAGGGTGTCATACTTATTGGCGGCAATATTCTCAGAATGGGTGGCACTGTCGCGCGCTTGCTGACTGGCAGCGACAGCGGTGCTGAGTTCGAGTTGTAGTTTCTCAACAATGGCGCTAACCAGATAATGCATAGTGATGATCGGTAATTAGGCAAATGGCTGTAGTGTCATTTCCCATAATAACGGTTGCACAGAGCTTTTGACTAATCAGAGGGTATTGCCATGACACCTATCCCCAGGGGATGGTCGGACGCTCTAAAGATTTTGGCTGGAGTAAGTTGAAGATTTTTAAGTGGATTCCCGGACCGAACTCGCGCACTGGGGCTGAACTGCAAAACTGCTGATATTGACAATGAGTTGGGTAAACTGCCCTCTTAATCCCGGATTACAACGAACGGAAAAAGTGGCTCGATAGTCTTTGCTCGTGCATTTTTCGCGGGTATCGATGAATTTCGTCTTTTGTAGCTTGGCATACACGCACAGCTCGAAGTCCAATTTCAGGTGCGATATTGGGAAATCTGCACTTCGGTTCCGTAATCTCCAAAGTCGCCGTCTGAGCGCCGGCCGCGAAACTCACTCCACACGATCGGCTTATAGTGGCGCGGGTTTTCCCCATCAATTATCGACGGCAGCGGGCTTACCCGGCATTCGGCTGCAGGATTTAGGAAGAATGGAATGCTGTAGCGCTCGCAGCTTTTCATCGCAAGTACGCGATGGATAGGTGCTTGGTAGATGTCGTTTGACCATACCTGCATCATGTCTCCGGTATTGATTGTGATAGCGCCATCGACCGTTGGTATGTCGTGCCAAAATCCATTTCGATAAACCTGTAGCCCGCTGACTTGGTCCTGCAGCAAAATAGTCAGCCCGCCAGCGTCCGTATGATGATGAATGCCCAGGTCCGCAGTTTCTTGGTCATCGACCGCGAGTCCTGTCATGGGATCTTTTACAGGGTAATAATTTAGACGGACAAACCCCGTGTGGTTGCCTTGAAAATAGGGGTGCATGAAGTCAGCCGGCAAATCCAGGCCAATGCAGAAGGCTTCCAGTAGCTTTAGCGCAAGCGTGGTGCACGCATGCTGGTAGGCCAGCATTGTGACTTTGAATCGCGGATGCCGCTGCGGCCAGCGGTTGCTTTGGCTATAAATCGGATCGAAGTCCTCGCGTGTGAAATCGAAGACTTCCTTTTTGTCGCGCTGGTTCTTGGTCAGCTCTCTATTGTTAAACCCCCACGGGTTTTGCTTGC
The DNA here is from genome assembly GCA_047609575.1 of Bacteroidia bacterium. Classification (GTDB taxonomy): domain Bacteria; phylum Pseudomonadota; class Gammaproteobacteria; order Pseudomonadales; family Halieaceae; genus Marimicrobium. Next base: position 28,599 of record JBLFXU010000003.1, read on the forward strand.
TGCGCTCTAGCTCCAACTTTTCTTCAATTGGCAATGCGAACAGCGCATGGGTTTGGTGCCAGACTTCTTCGATTTGCGTATTGGTAATGCCGTGATTGACGATCTGGAAAAATCCCCAGGTTTTGCAGGCCTGGGCAATCTGGTCGATCGCGGCCATCGCGGCGTTGCTGGAAGAATCATGAAAGACGTCGGCCACGTCGATAACCGGAATCTGCTCCTTCATGGAGTTCTGTTCCGCGACCGGTTGCTGGTCGATATCCTGTATT
>JBLFXU010000004.1:0-27511 GCA_047609575.1 Bacteroidia bacterium
AGAAGCGTAACGCAGGCCATGGCGAAGAAAGAAGTCATACTCTGCGGCGGCTCTATCGGGTCACCTACGCTGCTGCAGCATTCAGGAATTGGCCCTACGGACGTTCTCAAGGAAGCCAACATTCTCCTGCAACATGAATTGCCCGGTGTGGGAGAGAATCTACAAGACCACCTCGAAGTATACTTTCAATTTCACTGCAAACAGCCTATCACTTTAAATGGCAAGTTGGACTTAATCAGCAAAGGGCTAATTGGCGCTCGCTGGCTACTGTTCAAGAACGGCCTGGGTGCGACCAATCACTTCGAGTCATGCGCCTTCATCCGTTCGCGCGCAGGCATAATGTGGCCAGATATTCAGTATCACTTTCTGCCAGCTGCCATGCGCTACGACGGCACCTCAATGGTTGACGGACACGGTTTTCAGGTTCATGTCGGGCCCAATAAACCGAAAAGCCGTGGCCAAGTAAAAGTCGTCAGCAATAACATTCCGGATAAACCGAGCATTCAGTTCAACTATTTGCAGCACGAACAAGACCGCGCTGACTGGCGCCAGTGCGTTGCGCTTACGAGAGAGATCATTAGCCAGCCGGCGATGGATGCGTACCGCGGTGATGAAATTCAGCCCGGCATCGAGATTCAAAGTGACGAATCAGTTGATCAGTGGGTCAAGAACAATGTTGAGAGCGCCTATCATCCTTCCTGCAGCTGCAAGATGGGCGCGGATGATGATCACCTGGCGGTAGTCGACAGCAAGTGCAAAGTGCGCGGTATAGCCGGGCTGCGCGTGGTGGACTCCTCCATCATGCCCACCATTACAAACGGTAACCTGAACGCACCGACTATCATGATTGCCGAAAAGGCCAGCGACATGATTCTGGGCATCACCCCGCTTGAAGCGCCCAATGTTGAACCATGGATAGACCCCCAGTGGCAGCAGCAACAACGAGCCAATACTCCCAGACGACCGGCAAGCAAACGCGTACCCGAGACTGATTGATGAATACTATTCTGACAATCGCCATCGTCATCACCCTACTTACCTCCACCATCATCGTTCTACGCTGGGGGCATACCGTCTGCGAAGGTTCGATGCCCAGCTCTCTCTTTGCTTTCTGTGCAATTTTGTTTACCTCCGGGCTGGACGTTGGGTTGTTGATGTTTCCCTTAACTGAATTTCCGGTTTACGAGCAGGAAGCCGTTTACCAGTTCGCGAATCCTTTGGCAGTAGAGTTCGGCATGTGGGGGTTTCTGGTCTGGGCTTTTTACTTTCTCACCACATTCTATTTCTGCAGAATTGAACCGCAGGTAAAGCTGTTTGAAATACCTGTGGTGAAGTTTGTTAACAACTGCATTGTCATTGCCACTTGTGCGTTTACAGGGTTTTTATTCCTGAGTTATCTGCCGACATACATAGAAGGTATATCAGCAATCGCTCAGTATGGCCTGGTGGCTGCGGTAGTCTGTTGCGCGGTTATATCCAGCACCGATGTTAAGTACGTAAAAGTATTGAGCATCGGCTCTACCTGGCTTTTCTTTGCCCTGATCGCGTATCTATGGGCCAATAGCGGTATGGGCGCCGGCGGGTTTCTTGGTAGTGCGGCGAATATCGGTGAGTATTTCACAAATGTGCATCGCTTTGTTGCACCACTCAGCGACTATCATGCCTTCTACCTTTTCTGGTGGTTCTCATGGAGTATCATGATCGGACAGTTCGTATCACGCTTTCTAAGCCCCATGAAAACCCGCAACCTGCTTGTTGTATTGCTTGTTATTCCGTCAATACCCATCGGAATCTGGTTCTCGGTACTTTATTATTATCACGCCTATGCGATCGAGCTGAGCGAAACAGCCAAGTTCTGTTTGATCAGCGTTGGGGTGGTGTTTGTCATCAATTCTCTGGATTCACTGATCAGACTGTATACGGTCAACCTGGGCATCACCGTAGAAAAAGTGGGGCGCAGAAACTACATCCTGGGCAATGCGGCGGCCATGTTCACGCTAATTATTCTTTACCAGTTCACGCCCTTCCAAATTGAGTGGGTAGGGCTGGTGGTGATCGCTCTCTATAGCTTGATCTATGGTTTGCTTTATACCCGTCGAGGCGCCCTTAGCCAGGCTTGAAATCTCCGGCCCTCTTTACCCAGGAAACACTTTATGGGTAGCTCGAAGTCGGTCTGCCAAAAATAACCCTACTGCGCAAATAACGATCGTAGCGACCCTTGTGTAGATAGTCTGCAAGTGCGAGCTGGGCCGGCACACAGGCAGACAATGTTGTCATTAGCTTTGCCCGACGAATTTTCTCAATATACAATCCTGGCACGGCCCAGCCAATTCGGTATCCCAGTGCAAGAGATTTAGAGAAGGAGCTGCAATGTATCACTAGTCCCTTGTCGTCGAATGCCTTGGCCCGCCGTGGATAGTTACTGCCAAAATAGAGCTTTCCATATACATCATCTTCAATCAAAGGCACTTCGTGTTTCGCCAGTAGTTCAACCAAGGCCATTTTTTTTGACGCCGTCATGGTCGATCCCATCGGGTTTTGAAAATTCGTCATACACCAGCAGGCACTGATAGTTTTTTCTTCGAGTACCTCTTCAAGCGCTACCAGATCCATTCCTTCGCCTGGATCCATGGGTATTTCGATGGCCCTCAATTTGAGCATTTGAATAGCCTGCAGCGCAGCGTAGAAACCCGGAGACTCGATCGCCATAATATCGCCAGGTTACGTGACGGCTTGTAGGCTTAGGGTTAGCGCCTTCAGCGCGACGTTGGTAATGATGATGTCCCCAGGTGATACCGGAACACCCGCTGTCATATACCGGCGCGAGATCGCCCGACGCAGCATCTCGTTACCGGGCGATAGATTGGTATCAGTAACCGCTGATTCCCCGCCCCGAGTTGCACGGCGCAGTGATTGAGAGGGTTTTTCCAAGGGGAACAGCTCGGCCGACGGAAATGCCGCACCCAAAGGAAACAGCTCTGGCCGCGGCATGGCATCGAGCACAGAAAAAATCGGGTCATTGACCGAGACTTCCGTCAATGAAGACACCGGCACGGACGGCGTGAGTTCGGGGAGGAGCTTTCTCACATTATCACTGACGTAATAACCGGAGTGTTCTCTGGCACGCACAAGCCCGCGGCTTTCCAACAGGTAATAGGCCTGGAACACTGTAGAGGGGCTAACGCCGTGCTGCGCACTGGCTTGACGTATGGATGGGATTTTATCGCCCGGCGCCAACACACCGCCGCGTATCATCTGGGCGACTGCATCGGCCAACTTCTCGTAGCGTTTCATACTCGGAGCTTAATCTGCTCCATTTTTTTACTAATTTCTGATTCTGTACTGACTATCTCTGCGCCTATAAGCTGCTTACATGGAAAACAGTACCGAGGCGACTATACATGGAGCAGGTAGAAGAGCTAGAAACACTAGAAGCCATAAAGCGGCCAGTGTCTGAGTTGCAACTGGCTGACCTGGGCTTCAAACCGTGGCAATCAACCTATCTCCAGACGCGAAACGATACATTTTCCGCTTCGCTATACCTACAGCACTAAAGCCATTATTCAATCACCCGTGCCAGCACTTTGTTCCTCCACCGGCTTTTTTCTAAGACTCGCCAATAAAGCAGCCACCAGACCCATTATGATTTCATCGACAAAAGGCACCACGTCAGGAATAAGCAGGTTGCTAACAAACAATACGGTTATCAAGAAAAACAGCGCTGGAAAACGCAGATTTGAAGACCATCGTATAAAGGCCCCCACCAATCCACCTCGAGCAATTTTTTTGATAACCATGAGTCTACAAGTACTCCTGAGTAGTGACTGCCCATTGTAATCCAATGCCCGCCAAGGGCGAAGCACAGTATTCGGGGCACCAGAGTTAGGTGGTGTATCTGTCTCAATGCCTCCCAGCTATACTGCATACGTGAATTCATCAAACCCCAACAAAACTGTTAACGAAGCGCATGTGTTGCTAGAGGAGTCCGCCTTTCTGGCCGAGCTCACCGAGGCGGGAGCGCAAGTGGGCAAGAACGAGGCGCAGTCGCGCAAGTACGCCCGAAAATGCCTCCATGAAATTGCCGCGACGCCAAAAGAATCCTGGTTAGCGCCCGCTTCAAAACTGGCCCGCTTTATTTATACCCGCAGCTACGAACCGGAACTGGACATCAATCAGGAGGCGCTTGATCAACTAGGTGAGCTGTCTCGAGATCACCTGTTGCTTTTCCTGTGGTCGCACAAGTCGCATATGGACAGCTTCGTGTTCCTGTTGTCCCTGTACTACAACGGCTTCAAGCCCCTGCCTCTGGTTTTTGCCGGCATCAATATGAATTTCCTGGGCTTTGGCTCCCTGGCGCGAAGAGTCGGCGCGATCTTCCTGCGCCGTAATTTTCAGGACGATCCGATCTACAAATTGGTGTTCCGGCACTATATTGACTACCTGATCTGTAATCGCCTGCCCTTGACCTGGTCTATAGAGGGTACCCGCTCCAGGACTGGCAAACTTTCACCTCCCAAGCTGGGCATTCTCAACTGGGTGCTGGAAGCCTGCGAAAGGCAGGACATGAAGGATGTGAAACTGGTACCGGTTTCTATCGCCTTCGACAGAATTGCAGAGATCGACGACTACGTGGCACTGCAACAAGGTGTACCCAAGCGCAAAGAGTCTCTAAGCTGGTTCATCAACTTCATTTTCGGAACGAAAATACCCAATGGAAAAATTTATGTCCGGTTTTCCGACCCCATTGGTATAGACGAAGTACCCGGTGCAAGCTTCGGCGGCGTGAACCTCGATGATCCGGAGCTTGAAGGCCCATCCCTGGCAACGCGGCTGGCATTTGAGGTCTGTACTCGCATTGAGCGGATCACACCCATCAAGTCAGCTGATGTTCTTACCATGGTGTTGCTGGGTGCTGACGACCGGGCTCTGAGCAATGACGAAATTTACCAACAGGCCAGAGAAATTGCCCAGCTAGCGCGAGAACGCGATCTACCCCTGGCCCAGGGCTTCAGTCTGGAGGGCACCGAGCAGGTGGCCGCCGCCATGCTGTCAATGCGCAAGTCGAATCTCATCAAGGAATTTCGCAAGGGCAGCACCCCTGTATATTACATTCCTGAAGAGCAGCAACTAGCGGCTGCTTACTATCGCAATACCATTACGCACTATTTCCTGGCAGCGGCCTTTGGCGAAGTGGCCCTGGCCACGGGGGCTCACGACGTTGAGCTCATGAGTGAAAAGGCGATGTGGGAAAGGGTCGATTCACTGCGAGACCTGTTCAAATTCGAGTTCTTCTTTCGACCCAAAGCCGAGTTTTTTCAGGAGGTTTTACAACAGACTTCTCGCCGATACCCGGACTGGGCTAGCAACAGTATCTCTGTGCCCAAGCAGTTAAGGCAGCAACCGCCACGTTTTGGTCACGCAATACTGCGCTCTATTGCGGAAGGGTACTACGTGGTGGCCACTACCCTGGCTGCTCTGGGTGAGGCACCCGTCACGGACCCAATAAAATTCACTGCAAATCTTCTGAATCGAGGACAGGAGATGCTGCTACGCAAACAGATCAGCGGTTCCTCGGCCATTTCCCGAGACATTTTTGAGACAGGTTTGCGCATGGCCAATCACAGAGACCTGCTTGTAGGCGATGCCAAAGAGCTTGGAAATCACCGTGAAGCGTTTCTCAAAGAGATCCGCCAGATTCTGGTGGCGATCGACCTGCTCCAGGACAGCTACAACACGGCGTGGTTTGAAGCTGATTGGTAATCAGGAAAACAGTGCGGTGAGCGTCATTGAATTTTTGCTCCAGGGCCATACCCTCGAACCGCTTGTAGCGCGGTTTTGAGAGACCCACAAACGCATACTTACTGAAAAACGATAAGCCTAGGGTGAAGCCAGGGCAAAAAACGCGAGCTTCAAACTTACGCTCCTTGCAATTCACTACACCGAGCTCGCCCATACCGGAATTAAACAGCCAAAGCTCGCCATTGTGTAGCTTCGGCGAATGGGGCATGGAAAGCCCTTCGCAGACTATCTCGTTGCTTTCGACATCGATCACTACACCGCTACTAGCGCGTCTGTCACGCCAGCCGTCAACGGTGTCTGACTTACTCACTGCGGTCACGTAACGAGACTTACCCTCTTCCATTGCCAGACCATTCAGGTGACACCGATCTTCATCGATGAGCGCTGAAATGAAGGGCGGCTTCCACAGCAATTCAAAACTGTGCCTAGGTGAAACCGTTGCCAAGCAATTGAAACGTGTATTCACAAAGATTGGCTGCCCCTCTGTGTCAGCACCGACATCGTGGGCATCCAAACTACCCGTCACATAGACGCTTCGCGGCACATAACAAGCGTCAACGGTATGATTGATTCACTGATTCGGTTCGAGCACATTCTCAAAGCGTAAAACTTGATAGCCCCCGGTCCTAGTAAGGCAACCATTGTCGAAGCTCAGACCCATAGGATGGGGCAGCCCCGCCTGATGCACATGGATACCACCGTTGGGATTGCGGCCGATGCAATAAAGTACACCGCTTTGATACGAAGTAAATGCGATGGAAATGTTGAGCCTGGATAGAGTCGCCGCCAGGCAGCCAGATACAGAGTACTCAACCGCAGGGGCGGGGGGTTCTGGTGCTTGCTCTGTTTGCATGTCCTGCAACTGACCCTCGCGGCTGGCCACGTCAGGCTCCCTTTATAGCTATCTTTTTCCACACTCTACATTCCTCTCCAATTGTACAATCGCGCAATCGCCTGGACCTCTAAACCTATCAAAGCAGCGCCCGATTATTGTGCCGGCACAACCTCGGGTTGATATTTTCAAAGCGATAGCTACAAGGCAAAGTAAAGCTGATCAGCGTCAGAGGACCAAGGTGAATACCTCCTATTTCGTATTGTTATAGCGGGCGTGAATAGAGATTGTACAAACAGGGGAGACTGCCAGCCAAAGACGCAAGAAATGGTAACGATAACCCGGCGTATTTTGGATCGAGAAGTGGGTATAGGCACCAATAGACCTATCGTATACAGTCAAAAATAGATTCCCTGAATCCATTTCTGCTTGCCTAAGCCCAGATTATGCAGCTCTCGACCACCACCTCAAGTTACTGTGTCGGCACCGTCACCCACTTACCCTATTGATGATCGCTACCAGACCTTGCTCCCTGTATCGTTTGAAGACATGATAAGAAACCGAATCGGCTTAAATCAAGGGGATCCACATTGTAATGGCAACACTATTCGCGCATTACCTTCCATTGCTTATCGTACTCATTGTTTGCGGCGCTGGCCTAACGCTGGCTCACCTACTACTCCTGTCAGGACACAAGAGATTGGGCAGCGAAGCCAGGCTGCCGCGACAAATTGCATTATTGCTATTGATGATCCTGTCTCTGGTACTTGCGATCATCGCGGCACCACTGGCAGATTCCACTCGCGGCCAGGTCCTCACGCTAATGGGCATCGCGTTGTCTGCCGCGATTGCACTGTCTTCTACGTCCTTCGTTACCAACTTCATGGCAGCAGTCATGTTGCGTGTTACCAAGCCCTTTAAGGTGGGCGACTTCATCAAAGTGGGCGACCTATTTGGTAAGGTGTCGGAGCGCGGCCTTTTCGATACGGAAATCCAAACAGAGAATCGTGAACTGATCGCAATACCCAATGCCACCTTCATCAACCAATCGGTTACCGTTGCGCGCAGTTCCGGCGTGATTGTTTCCACCACGTTGTCGCTTGGCTACGATATGAGTTTCGCTGAAGTCGAACCTCTCATGCTGGAGGCAGCAGCAAGCTCCGGCCTCTCTGGCCCCTATGTACATATCGTTGGTCTGGGTGACTTTTCGATTAGCTATCGAGTATGTGGTTTGCTCACCGACCTGGAGTCCATTCTCACCGCGCGCTCCGAGTTGAACCGCCATTTATTGCTGAAAATTCATGGCGCCGGCCTGGAAATTGTATCGCCAACAGTAACGCGTCATATCAACCAGTCCGCCGAGCACAAGATCATTCCCGCGCACAAATACGTAGCACCGCGTGAGAATACTGTGCTGGCTGAAGAAATCGTCTTTGACAGGGCCAACGAAATCACCAAGCTTGCAGCCGTCCGCAAAGAGTTACAGAACACTATCCAACAGCTAAAGGAGTCGAAAGATTCGGATATCGACCTGGCCCCAATCCTGGAAGAACTTGCTCATGCCGAAGAGGCATTGCAGGAGCTCAAAAAGCAGAAAGACTGATGCCCGGCATTCAAACTCGGCCACTTGTAAGTTAATACCCTCTGGCCGATAGAGTTTCGCCGAAAGGCAACTTCCCCGCAGCGCCTGCAGTGTTAAGCCCTGACCCGTAGGTTCACCAGATTGCATAGGGCGTAACCGCTGTCAGTAAGTCCAACTAGAGCGCAGTGTAATTGACTCTTCCAGGTGAACTTATGCGATGCTTTGGCATAGTCAACTCTACGCAATCGCCTATTGCTACCGGCGGTACAAGAACTGTCAACCTCAATCTATGGATCGCCAGGGGCCTGACGCTGGGCCCTGTTGCGCTAGCATTTCCCATCGCGACCTGGGCTGTCTTCGGGCTTGAGACAGATCGCAAAGAAACAGCCGATGTGCTTGCACAGGTCTATTCGTTCGGACTTTTTCTGGGTTTCACCACATCACTCTGGCCGCTGCCTGTCCCTCAGCTATCTTGCCCTTTATCTGGTTAACCTCCACGAAGAACTACTCCTCCAAATCGGCACCCGCCACATCCGCTTCCGCTTCCGCTTGTGCCTTCTTTGCCTTGGCTTTCGACTGGGCTGCCTCCAGCTGCTCATCATAGGCTGCCATTTACTTTTCAATTTTTTGCTTCAATAGATCGATCAAGCTCATTGCGCGCCGCTCTCTTTGGTGACCTAAACGAATAGGCTAACCTACAAAAATGAAAGCGGTATTGCGCTGGCGCAAGGAAATTCGAAATGGCGTGGCCCTCTTTATAGGTACCGGGTATGAATACATACAAGCGGCAAAGATTCCGGCTAGGCGCCCCCACCCAATGTCACTAATTTGGCGATTTGACTGTACTGCAGATTCAATCGCGGTCTCCGCGATACTGGATGTTTACGCGCTGAGCGAGGGGACGCCGTCGTCTTCTATTAGAAACTGTAGCTTATGCCAAGTTCCGCTACATCCATACCACCGTTTGGCTCTGCGAGGCCGGCGTTGGACAAATGATACACCTTGATCCGCGCGCTGAGCTGGTGCCGCGCTAGCCCCAAAGCCAGGCTGGTTTCAAATTGTGCATAGGAGCCCATATCTGAGAAGCCGTCATCCTCGGGGTCGAGATCCTCTGATTCAAACTTATCGTCCGATAACAGTGCTATGCCAATACCAAACTGTAAATAGGGGTACCAACCGGATCGGTCTGCCGGTGTCAGAATCAAATTCGGCGACAGGCTGACTAGATAAACATTGTTCTTGTCCGAGAATCCGGCAATGCTTACCGCATAGTTGGATGACAGGTTCCAGTTTTCGTTGCGCCACAACTCGGGCTTCCAGCTAAAATTGATTTCCGCGCGAGCATAATCATGTTCGGTGGCTACCCTTATCGTCTCTCCGCCAGCCACGGTGATTGTCTGGGCGTGGGTACATACGCTACAAAATGCTGTGAATAACAGCACGCCTGCTCTAGCGAGCATGATTTCCGTTTCCTTCTCTGATGTAACGTGCGAACGCACGCCAGTGCGCGTTAGTGTGACACAACGCGGCTATTAGTTCGCCATTTTTGCATTTTTCCAACAGCAGAATCGGTTTTAGGGTACTCAGATTCATGGGGTCAGGCCTGAATGGCTCTTACTTAAGCAGAATTACAGCACGTAGGTGCCATTCAGCTCTGACCCCATATTGCTGTGCCCGCGCTATTCGCGGGAGGTCCATAAATACTCGGCAAATTGAACTATTCGCCTGCCTGAAAAGCAGCCTTCCAGAAATTATCCACGCCGTGCCTTGGCGTCTTGGCAAGCCTCTGCATCAGCCTGAAATCAATCGCTGGTAGAACGTAACGCTGCCGCACGTCATTCAACATGGCTAACCAGAGTTTGGCCGTCATTTCGGAATCATAGAGCGCTCGGTGAAAAACACCTTCCACGGGAATCTTCATATACTCGACCAGAGTACCCAACTTATGATCCGGCGCCTGCTGAAAAATACGCCTGGCTGCGAGCATTGAACAGGAGAACTGCCCAGAGTAGCCCATCGATATCCGCTCGAGTTCAGCTTCCAGGAATCGCTGGTCAAAAGAAGCATTATGCGCAACCAGATTATATCCACTGATAAATTCAGCGAAGTCTCGCATAACATCACCACAAGGTCTGGCATCACTGAGCATGGCATTAGAAATCCCGGTGTAGGATTCGATAAAGTGGCTCACGCGCTGCCCGGGATTCATTAGCTCCTGAAATCGCGCAGTCACCTCGCCATTTTCAATCCGTACCGCGCCAATTTCAATGGCCCGGTCACCCGCTCCAGGTGACAATCCCGTGGTCTCGAAATCAAGAACCACCACTGTGTTGGCATTAGGCATTTAGTATTCTGCTATTCTCACGATTAAGGTGACCTTGACTGATTCGTTCTAGCGGTATCCAGCTGCGCACTACACAATGCTATATCTAACCGCGCAGGTAAAACCGAGTAACACAGCCAACACGATCAGGGCCTGCAATGCCCTACCCAGTTCCTTTGGTATAACGTTATAGCTGATACTGTCTGGCTTGTCCCGCGTGAAGACCGCCTGCAGGTAAGCTCGCGACGGCAGCACACGGGGCTCCCTACTTCCCAAACTCTACAAATTCCTCTTCGAAATGGATAGCAAGTCGTGCGTCTTCGTATTTAGATCCCGATGATCCGGCGTTCGAAGTGTTCACACTCGCCATAATAGACTTCCTCAATGGTGATCTACGTGACGACAACACGGCACTTGCGCGCCTGCCCGAGTATGTCGTACCAGGGGTCGCTACCCTGCACTGGGCGCCCGACGAAGCGTCAAATGTGCCATTCGAACAACTTCCGGAGCCAGAGACGAACCAACAAGCCTTTCTCAGTGCTGATAACCATCTGACCGATGGACAGATCATCACCGTAACCTGGAGCGGCTTTCTCCCCGGAAAGACCGCTAATATCCTGCAATGCGCCGGTGATGGCACTGAAGGCGCCGCGTCCCGCAACATCTCGGGGACAGGATTCTTCAACCGGACCCAGAAGGCATGGGCAGTCTCGAACTGGTAATCAACATCGGCCCAATAGTCAGCGGCGTGTGCGATAGCAACAACCCCTGCAAGGTTGTAGTTAACGACGCAGGGCTAACCGACGAAGACGCGATTCTCCGTATCCCGATCACCCTCGCCAACTGATGCAATGATCCTGGACTGTGAACTAGCCCTTTTGTTACATGATTAGGGTAGAGCCTGACTGCGAACGCTTCACCGACCGCTGCCGGTCAAGTCGCTGCCTAGTTGACCTGCAGTTCTAACCACTTTTTTGAAATAATTGAATTATAAATGTGTCGGGCAATGGAGAATGACGCATAGTCTGGAGCAAGTAGGTGTATAATTCACTTTCCGCGCGCCCGTAGCTCAGCTGGATAGAGTAACTGGCTTCGAACCAGTTGGTCGGGAGTTCGAATCTCTCCGGGCGCACCATCTACATTTTTGGAGAAAGCAGGTCTGTATGGACAATAAAGACTTGTTGGACGCCATCAATCAAGTAATGCCATATGGCAAGTACAAGGGTCGTCAGTTGCTTGATCTCCCCGAGCCCTATTTGGTGTGGTATCACAGCAAGGGCTTTCCACAGGGCAAACTAGGTTCACAGCTGGCATTGATGTACGAAGTTAAACTCAATGGCCTTGAGGGAATGTTAAAGCGCTTGCAGCGGTAACTGATGCCGAACGGTTCTGTCCATTTGATTCGCGCAGATCACAGGAATCTGCACTCAAGCCTCCGCCCTACTTCACTTTTTGAATGCACATACCGCGCTACTGTGGTCGCGAGACTCTCTGCACCGGTGTGATCATCCACCAAATGCCAAAATCAGCGCGAGAGCTTGCTCTTCTGTGAAACCGTGCCTGGCCATTGTGCGCTGCACCAGGAGATGCCTCAGATCCACATGACCAGAGCTATGGGAGCCATCGTTTCTACTTTTTTGCATGATCTCGGAGATGTTCTGCTCCTTTGGTTTGTGTGCTGTAGGAACCCATGAAGTTCCTATATTCTCGTCTGACATGATTTTCCACCGGTATTAATAGTAGTTAGCACTACAGGACTAATTACTTCTTTAAACTCTGCTTGCGTGGCATGGAATTAGCGAAGCAGATAATTATGAGCGTAGACACTGCCGACAATGGTTAGCGGATACATTACGCCACTGTGGAGCAAAACCACCGATAACTGCTGCATCTGCAATCTACTTTTGATCACGAGGATAACTTCCCCGCGATGCATTATATGGAGCCGAAATTGTTAGTTTGTATCCGGTGTCTTTAACGACAAATGGTGCGTACCCGTCGGATTTCTTTGGTCCCGCTGCGCTGCCTTTTTCTCTTTGGCAGTGAGGGTAGATGGCTTCTTGGCTTCCGTATTGCTGCGCTGGCTCTTTGACATGATCGTGACTCCGGGTCCGAACTCTGTCTGCACAGCGACAACGTAAACAGCCAATCAACGACCTGAGCATGCTTTCACGAGTTGCCTCGATACACTTCGACTATAGACCCATCACCGTGTGAAATCTGTTTTATTTATCGGTGGCTGAATCGTAATACTCGCTCTGACGTATTGAAAAAAATTAGCTGAGCCTCACGCGCAATCAGACATACGCGTTCTCCCCTCCCGTACATCGGCATAACTCGATGCGCTACCCAAATATTAATTTCGTGGGACAGGCGCAGTGGTGGATGCTATCGGGTGCGGGCGCCGCTCTGAAGTCGTTAGCGTTTTTATCAGACTGCCAGACACCTACGTCTGTGTATGGCGATGATTCATGCCTTTGTAATCGGGTGGCTATCAGGCTGGCGGGGGATCGTTCGAGTCGAGCCTGCGACGGTGGAATCGACTCCGTTTGCGCAAAGCGTCGACCTCTTCGTCTGGCAGTTTTCGATAGTGATCCGGATCTGAAATCGATAACTGCCGGCGAACTTCTTCTAGTGGTAGCGGTAGCATCGCTTCCCAGTCTACAGCCACCAATAGCGTCGCCTTGCGCCCACGGCGAACAGAGTTACGCAGATAACCCAACCCCTCGAAACGGCCCAGTGTTGCCAGTATAGCGTTTGCGATCAGGGCTAGAATAAGCCAGGCCCAGCCACCCAGTTGCGCGTAGCTATAACCCAGCAGGTGCATTTCTCCAAAAATGTCAGAGTCCCAGCCATTTAATACATGCCAGAGATCGTGCATATCGACAACGCGTGCCGACATCGTCGAACGCGGGTCCTTGGTTTCACGCCCAACCTGGTTGCTGATCACCTCGGCCAACCCGTCAGCGGTAAAGTCGCGCGTACTGGTCCAGTCGAAGTAGGCTAGCCCGAGAGAACCGGCAGGCAGAGAAGAAAGGTAGGTGCGGTCAGCAAGCGTCGCACGAAGATCGCGCCCCTCCTGAAGAATGGAATGACCCACTGGATCGTGCCAGACTTTGCGGAACAGTCGGTCGGCGGATGGCCCGGTAAGAAGCCCAATGAACTCACCTACCAGGTCGGTTCGTTTCGAGTCCTTAGAGAGCTCGCCCAGAGTAGCGAACGCCTTCACGACGTCTCGTGGGTGAACCCATCCTTTGTCTGTCCCGAGCGATTCTACAGATTCCAAAATTCGCAAACCTCCCATATTCTATTCAATATTCTACACGATATCCGCGCACTTGCTGCGCTGTAGGAAAACTTGTGACGAAGGTATGCATGACGAGCCACTCAACTATCAGGCTAACCAGACTACCGACAGGACTCATCCCCGAGGATGTACCCTTCTGTTAAGCGCAGGGGTCAGCACCCGTAAGGGCAGGTTTCTTAAGCCGAACAGGTTTCTATCCATAATTTGCAAACAATTTATTTGTGAGTAGTCTTTGAACATCTATTACATATACGAGCGCATCGCATGCTGGATTTAAAGATCGTCAACGCAAACATTGTCGATGGCACGGGCGAGCCGGCATTCGCGGGATCTATCGGCATCAAGGACGGCATGATTACCGAGGTTGCAACAGGTGGACAACTAGGCGCGGCCACTAGAGAGATTGACGCGCTGGGATATCTCGTTACGCCCGGCTTTGTTGATATTCATACTCACTACGATGGACAGGTGTGCTGGGACAAGCAATTGACACCCAGCTGCTGGCACGGAGTGACCACCACCGTAATGGGTAATTGCGGTGTCGGTTTTGCACCGGTTCGCGCCGGCGACGAGATGCGGCTGATTGAACTCATGGAAAGCGTAGAAGACATTCCAGGCTCAGCTCTGGATGCCGGCATTCCCTGGGGCTGGGAGAGCTACGGTGAGTACCTCGATGCCATCGATACCTCCTATGTGATGGATGTAGGGTCGCAGGTTCCGCATGTCGCCATCCGGCGCTATGTAATGGGCGATCGCTGCTATGAAGATTCCACCGATGCGGATATTGCTCAGATGGCGCAAATAACCCGCGACGCAATGGAAGCAGGTGCACTGGGATTCTCCACCTCCCGATTTTACGGACATGTCGATAAAGAGGGCCAAGTAGTGCCTGGCACCAATGCTGCCGCCAAGGAGATGCTGGCTATAGGAAACGCCTTCAAAGGGCTAGACCACGGCACTATTGAAATTATCTCGGACTACCTTGAAGACGATGACGAGCTGGCCTGGATAGAGGAAGTGATTCGCAATACCGGTCGCACCGTCACCATGCTGACGATACCGGAGCCGAAGCTGAAGATTTGGGGGCTGGCCGACAAGCTGCAACAAGAGGGGTTCAATTTTCGGCCTCAGGTAGGCGCGCGCCCAGCATCGATATTAATGAGCCTTGAAGGGACGATAAATCCCCTCGGTATCTTCCCCAGCTATAAAGCCATTGCTCATCTGCCCCTGGAGGAACAACTGGTCTGCCTGCACGACCCGCAATTTCGCGAGCGCATTAAGACCGAACAACCGATCCACCATCGCAACCGGGACGCCAGGCGATTTACCACCAGCTATGACAATATGTATCCGTTGGATGACGCTCTGTCTTATGAGCCGCGCAGTGATGACAGTATTGAGGGTATGGCACACAGGCTAGGACAGCATCACCTGGACGTATTGATGGACACACTGGCAGAACAGCGCCCTATTCTCTTTTTCTTTAGCCCCTACTCCGGCGACCTCTCCCCTTACTTCGATGCCATAGCCCGCAAAGAAAGCGTTTTTGGTTTGTCTGATGGCGGCGCCCATTGCGGCGTTTTGTGTGATGCCAGCGTACCGACTTATCTGTTGAGCTACGTAGCGCGCGACCGAGCCCAGACGCTGCCGTTAGAGCTGGTGGTCAATCGCATTACACAAAACACCGCTAAGCTCTACGACCTGAAGGATCGCGGCGTGATCGCGCCGGGTTACCTCGCCGACATTAACATTATCGATTTTGATTCTCTGGCACTACGGCCACCGCAAATGATCTATGACCTGCCCAGTGACGGGAAGCGATTGATCCAGAAAGCCAATGGCTATATCGCAACCATCAAGCGCGGCGTGGTTACCTTTGAGGAGGGTGAAGCCACTGGCGCACTGCCCGGCCAGCTGCTGCGTGGTGGCACTGACTATTCCAGGCGCCAATTACAGAGTAATCTGTGATGGGCAACCCGGCGCCAGAATAACCAGCTTTTCCCGTCGAGGACTAAACGTCAGCCCGGGGTGCATCACCAACCCGCACGAGCTTTACTTCGCTGGGCCCTTGCCCTGATTAGCGCCCGCGCCTGCAGCTCCGGACATGGCGCCCATCTGTAGCATTGTCTGCATTCTTTGCATCATTCCATCAATGGTAAAACTGGCCGTCGCCTGTCTTGGTGGGAATTCTCGAAAGGTCATCAACCACTTGCCAACTTCCTGTTGCGTGGGAACAAAAAGCCACATCTGATCGGCAAAAAACCTCGTGTACAAAGCAGAGTCCATTGAGGTTTCATAGGGGTCCGTACGTAGATTTATCATACGCGGAAAGTTCAACGACTCTCGGGGACCAGCCCAACCCTCGTGCTGGAACGCGAAGTGAATCTTCCAGTCATTCCATCGCATGGCATTGAAGTTAGCATTGTCATCAAAATAGTAAATATTCTCTCGCTTACCCGGCCCTTTGCCTGCGAGTAAATCAGTCTGATCGAACCCGTCCAAATGAACTTTAAAAGTGGTGTCACCTGCGCGATGTCCCTTTTTAAGTTTGTTCGCAATATCAGGCTCTCCTGCGGCGCTCAACAAAGTTGGCAGCCAGTCCTGATGAGAGAAAATGTCATTTATAACCGTACCGGGCTCCACAACTCCGGGCCAGCGTATAAGTGCAGGAACACGGAACCCACCTTCCCAGGTAGAGCCTTTTTCACCGCGAAAGGGTTCCGAGCCGCCATCGGGGTATGTGCCCGTTTGCGAACCATTGTCTGTGCTATAGACCACAATCGTATTGTCGGCAATGCCAAGCTCATCCAGCTTGTTCAAGAGCAGGCCTACATGATAATCATGCTCAGCGAGGCCATCCGCATAGAGGCCATAGCCAGTACTGCCCTGCCACTTGGGCGCAAGACGGGTCCACACATGCATACGGGTAGCGTTAAACCACACGAAGAAGGGCTTGTCGTCTCTGTGTGACTTGTCTATAAAATTCAGCGCTGCATCGGCAAACTCCTGGTCTGCTGTCTCCATCCGCTTACGCGTCAGTGGGCCCGTATCCTCAATCTTTCCGTCAGCATAGGAATGAATAACTCCGCGAGGAGCGAACTGTTTGTGGAACTTCGGGTCTTTCGGGTAAAAATACGTTTCCGGCTCCTCCTCTGCATTCAAGTGATACAAGTTGCCGAAAAACTCGTCGAATCCATGATTGCTGGGCAGGAATTCATCTTTGTCACCCAGGTGATTCTTACCAAACTGACCCGTGCTATAACCATGGGGCTTTAAAAGCTCAGCTATCGTAGGGTCCTCTGCCTGCAAACCAATATCCGCACCAGGCAGACCAACCTTTAACAGTCCGGTGCGCAGAGGATGTTGCCCCGTAATAAATGCAGACCGTCCCGCAGTACAACTTTGCTCACCATAGTAGTCCGTAAAGATCGCACCAGCGTTTGCGATGCTGTCAATATTGGGCGTTGAACCACCGAGCATTCCGCGATGATAGGCACTGATATTCGACCATCCGATATCATCACCCCATATAACCAGTATATTGGGCTTGTCTTTCGCCGCAGACACCGTTGTAGCAAAAGACAACGCTAGCAGGCACAGTAACAGTGCCGAGGCACGCTGCTGGAGTTTGGTTATCATTATTTTCTCTCCTACGGGGTTGAAAATGGTTTTTACAGCGAGCGCGATATCAGTTCTTTCATAATTTCATTGGTTCCGCCGTATATTTTCTGGACCCGGCTATCCGCATACATACGGGCAATGGGATACTCCCACATGTAGCCATAGCCGCCATGTAACTGCAAACACTCGTCGACAATGTCGCACTGCTTTTGCGTGCACCACCACTTCGCCATAGAGGCCTCTTCCGGCGTTAGCTCTCCTCGCACGAGCTTGGCAATACACTGATCAACAAAAACCCGTGACACTGTCGCCTCTGTTTTGCATTCTGCCAATTTGAAGCGAGTGTTCTGGAAATCAAACACCTTCTTGCCAAACGCGCTCCGTTCGCGGGTGTACTTAACCGTTTCCTCAACCGCCATCTCAGATATCGTGGCAGCGGCGCAGGCTATGCTAAGACGCTCTTGAGGCAACTGTCTCATCAACTGAATAAAACCCTGACCCTCCTGCGAACCAAGCAGATTGGCTGTCGGTACACGTACGTCGCTGAAGAATAGTTCCGAGGTATCTGCTTCCTTTAACCCTATCTTGTTGAGATTACGACCCCGACTGAAACCATCCAGATTTTCAGTTTCAATCACAATAAGCGATACGCCCTTGGCACCTGCAGAGGGATCGGTCTTACACACCACTACGATCAGTTCGGCGTGCTGGCCATTCGATATAAATGTTTTTGAGCCGTTGATAACGTATTGATCTCCTTGGCGAACAGCACTTGTTGTAATCCCCTGTAGATCGGAACCAGCGCCTGGCTCAGTCATTGCTATTGCTGCTACGAGTTCACCCGTTGCGAGCCTGGGTAACCATGTCGTTTTCTGCTCTTCGCAGCCATAGTTGAGAATGTAATGGGCTACGATCTGACTGTGCACCGTGTTACCCCCGGCAATCGAGGCCGCCGCACCACCGCGCATCATCGCATCGTAGATGACCGCCTCGTGGTAGTAATTGCCACCGGCTCCGCCGTACTCCTGAGGAATACTCGCGCAGAGCAAACCGGCAGCTCCGGCAACATTCCAGGCGGAGCGATCACACATCCCTTGCAACTCCCAGGCCTCTCGTTGCGACTCAAAGGTATCCTGTGTGAAACGCAGCGCACTGTCGTGCAGTATGCGTAGCTCCTCGTCGATCCAGCTGGCTTCAAGAATGCTCATGTCTTACCCCTCAAAACGACCATGTTTCGTAGACTGGGTGAATTGACTCCAAAACTCAGAATAGTCTGCATGGCAGACGAACTACATTTCACCGCAGCTATAGCAATTCACTGTGGAGTATCCTGGCCTTTCAATGCATCCAATTGTCTTGACCTACCGATCCGAGCGCTGCGCGCCTGAAAGGCCGGAACAGAATGTTACGCTTTGATGCCCGGATAGTCTCTCGTTTTGATTCTACCGATGACCCGCGCCGGTTTGGACGGCGGCTCAATGGCCAAAGACACCTAAGCAGACATGCTGCCTCAGCTAGACAACGGGCTATTGGTCTACGATGCTCGACGGAATCTTTTTGGAATACGGGCGGACAATTAGTGCCGAAAATTCTCGCTAATTCCTCATTTGAGCAATTATAGTGTGGGACAACTAGGCATTACCCTGGAGTTAACCGATGTCGCGATTATTTCGCTATAGCCGACAGAGCTATGCAAATCTGAATGCCAATAGACAGCATAGTTTTGCACAACAACATGCGCTGAATATTTACCCCTCAGATTCCATCTATAGTTTTATACCCAAGAATGCCTGCTCCACTATGAGAACATCCCTGGCCGTAGCAAACGGTTGTATTAAGGACAGCTCAGATTTCAACTGGATTCACCAAAACAACGGTACATTCACAGCGAACTTGTCAGAGCTTGCGAAAGCCAAATACGCATTCACCATACTGCGCTGCCCTTTCTCTCGTTTGTTGAGTGTTTATCTGGACAAGTTCTTAGAGAGAAATCCCGTAGCCTGGAAATACTTGGACCTGCATAACAGAACCATTGATATGCAGGATATTACTTTCGAGTTTTTTGTAAAAAGTATGTGTAAAGAGCCCATCAAAAATGGCGACATCCACTGGATGCCTCAGATCAATTTTCTGGTCTATGAAGAATACGACGACTACTTCGCCTTTGAGGAATTTTCAACAATCGAAGAAGAGCTTAAGGATAGAATAGACCTTGCACTGGTTGATGCACGGCCGCTCACTAAACATGGAAGAGACGGTTATAAACGGCTATCAAAAAGAGCGCCTTATAGGCTTCCTCCTTTCGATTTACTGAGCTTCAAAAACGCAGGCTTGGTGCCAACACTTAAATCCATGTACAACGATGAGTTGGTGCAATGCGTAAAGCGCGCATACAAAAAGGATATTGCTCTATATAAAAGAAATCTCGGCACCGGAAATCTATTCTTTTCATAGCTCTATTTGACCGGATGATCGTTCCATCACCTGGTCTAAAACTAGTCTCTGCCGAGAATAAGTGCACCGGTAGGAACCCCCACCCCACTGCTCACCAGCACATGCTCTACATTCTTGTCGGGTTGCCCGGTTGATTCGCCGCGTATAAGTCGTGCGCCCTCGGCGATATTGTTCAAGCCATGAATATAGGCCTCAGACAGCAACCCGCCGTGCGTGTTATTGGGTAGTCGTCCATCAATGTCCAGCCATCCGGCACGCACAAGGTCTTTGCCCTCACCCGCACCACAGAAACCAAAGCTCTCAAGCTGCATTACAACTTCAGACGTGAACGCGTCGTAAAGACAGGCTGCATCAATATCATCTGGCCCCAGACCCGACATCTCGTAAACACGCTTCGCGGCCAGCTCCATCTCCGGGAGAGAGTCCAGTTCATCGCGGTAAAAACTGGTCATCTGTTCCTGCCCCTGGGTAGAGGCTTGCGTCACCGCACGTATCACCACGGGTTTATGTTTCAGGTCACGTGCTCGCTCTGTACTGGTGACCAACACGGCGCAACCACCGTCAGACTCCTGGCAAAAATCATACAGGCACAGCGGGTGGGCCAGCATTGGGGACTCCAGGTACTGCTCCATGGTAAGCGGCTTGCCGTAGCCAGAGGCGCGGGGATTACGCAGTGCGAAGTTGCGCTGTGAGATGGCAACTCTGCCCAGGTCTTCACGGGTAACGCCATACCTGTGCATGTACTTGTGAGCAATCATAGCCACCCAGGAGCCCGGAATCAGCATTCCATAGGTCATATACCATGACCAGTGAATAGCATCCGAGGTCAACAGCTCTCCAGAGACACCCTGCCCCATGCGCTTGCCAGAACGACCGTTCATGGCGCGGTAGCAGACAACGGTGCTGGCCTGGCCTGTGGCTATGGCCATGGCCGCCTGGGTAATCGTGCCAACCGCGGCGCCACCACCATAGTTAATTTTGCTGAATAGCGTGAGGTCACCTGCGCCCACCGCGCGGGCAACTTCTATTTCATCGTTGGAATCCAGCGTGTAACTGACCAGTCCGTCGATCTCAGAAGGCGACGCACCTGCGTCATCACAGGCCGCTTTAATGCATTGCGCAGCCAGTGTGAGTTCAGAGACGCCTGATGCCTTGGTGAACTCTGTGCAGCCTATGCCAGCAATGGCAGCTTCATTCTTAAGCGAAATGGGCATCAGCTAGTCTCGGCCAGTTTGAATACGGGTAAGCTGAACCCATCGGGGTCGGTCTGAATTATCATTTCTACCGCGAGGTCGAAATCTACCTGGTCAGGGCTGCAATCAACCAGTTGAGAGGTCACACGTGTACCTTCTTTCAGGTCCACAAGAATGATTACCAGCGGGTAGTCATAGCCCGGAAATTTTGGATGGGTCAGGATTGTATAGCTACAAATTGTGCCCTTGCCACTGGACTCCACAGCATCCCACGCCAGAGAATGGCACAGATTGCACATTGGCCGGGGCGGATGACGCAAGGTATTGCAACCGAGACACCGCTGTATGCCAAGCTTGCCCTCGTCCGCCATCTCCCACCACCAGGCATTGTCCAATCCCATTGGAGGTCTCATTCGTGTCGTTTTGGGCAAATTTTCTGGCTCCACTATCGCTCGTTGATTGAATTGTATGGGGCGGCTTTGTCATCCCCCTGGAAGCCTATGAGAGGAGTCAAACGAACGCGATGACACTGCAGAGTACCAGCAACACAACCACCTTCACTTTCCTGCGCCTATAAACGAGCCGCCCCAACAAGGCCATTAGAAATTCCAGCGATAGTATTGAGCGGCAGAAAACACCTGGAAACAATGCCCGTAAGTAGTTCAGATTCTAAGTCTTCGAGTTTCACTGCACCTTCGTTATAGCTAGACCGGCCGATCGCCGATGATCGTAACGCGATCCATCTGACGGCGCTGCGGCCAATAGTCATTTGCAGCGTAATGTTGCACAACGCGATTGTCCCAAAAGGCAATGCTGTTCTTGTGCCACCGCAAGCGGCATTGATACTCAGGAACGCTGGCTTCGAGAAATATCCGTGCCAGAAGTTCGTCGCTTGCGTCACGATCCATTCCGACGATGTGGCTGGTGAAGGCGGCATTCGCATACAGCGATCGCTCTCCGGTATCGGAACTTGTTCGGACCAGCGGGTGTTCGACTGCGGGAAACTTCTTCTGTTGCACAGCGAGCTCTTCGGGGCTTAGCCCCAAGCCGAAGGCCTGCGTGAAGTCATTGACAGCGCATTTACCCTCTATCAGCTCCTTGAGCTCTTCGTCCAGGCATTCATAGGCGGCAACCATGTCGGAGAACAGTGTGTCGCCACCTACCTCGGGCACAATATGTGCGCGCAGTATTGAGCCCAGGGACGGGATTTCGCGCCAGCTAACATCGCTATGCCAGACGTTCTCGTAACCTGCACTCTTTTCATCTTTATCGAAGCGAACGACTTCGGCATCCGGTGCATCTGAAGGAATGAAGGGGTGCTCTTCAAGTTCGCCAAAGCGTCTGGCAAAAGCCATGTGTTGCTCAGAGGATATATCCTGGTCGCGGAAGAAAATTACGCGGTAGGCCAGAAGTGCTGCATAAATCTCCTCGACAGTTTCCGTATCGAGAGGCTCGCGCAGATCGACACCGCTAATCTCTGCTCCAATGCAGGGGCTGGTCCGTTTCGCGCCAATTCGTTTCCATTCGAGCTGTTCAAGTTGCTCATGCCTGTCTTTTAGATAGGGGCGAGCACCTGGCTTGATGTTGTGTTGCAGCTTCATTCGTTGACTCCTGCGTATCCATTGATAACGGGCCTAGCCTGGATCACCCGGTTGGGTGCAGCTTATTAAGGCCCGATCAGATTTTAGTCTACCGAGATTTTTCCACGAGAGCGATCACTTCACTTTAAAGCCTTTGCATGGCGGACAGTGCAGTCATAAACACAATCACGCAAAAGCACAACAATGAAAGCTCGCAGGGAAGCGGAAGCGGCCACTACTTTCTCTACGTCGATTCTTACAATTCAGTGCACTTGCCTAGCCGCAGCGCTGGCTGCTCCCCTCGCGTTATAGGTCAAACCAGCAGCACCAGGAAAACAGCAATTTTGTCCGCGACCCATTCTTTAATTGTAAGCCACCAGTCTGAGTCATTGTGCAGTACCCATTCGTCCCGCGCCAGATCGAGAACGTAGGCCTTTATTTCGGCACTCTGTTGGGGGGTGAGTACTGAGTCGAAACGCGGCATGCCCATTGCCTCCATTGTGCCGTTAAGTACCACCGCGTCAAATTGCTCATACCAAATATTATCCAGCTTGCGCAGGTCGGGCACACTGCCGTCAGACACAACACCCGCGCCGTGGCAACGAGCACAGAAA
Organism: Bacteroidia bacterium; assembly: GCA_047609575.1. Taxonomy (GTDB): domain Bacteria; phylum Pseudomonadota; class Gammaproteobacteria; order Pseudomonadales; family Halieaceae; genus Marimicrobium. The sequence continues at coordinate 23,306 of JBLFXU010000004.1, forward strand.
CGCGTGAATGCCAGACCGCCGCGCTCGATGTCCTCTGCGCTGGCAATTGTTGTGGGAGGCTGTTTCCGTTGCGAGGGTAGTTCGTAAGCCGGTAGAATCTGATTTGCGCCAAGGGCAAACGTCAACACCCGACGCTTCGAGGTGGACGGTTGCCTTTTTAGTCCTATCATCATGCTATAGCCACCGCCTTGGCCCGCCATAACCGTTACGTATTGGCGACCATCGACGCTATAAGTAATGGGTGCGGCGACAATGCCGTGCTGGCTATCAAAGGACCACAGCGGCTGGCCATTTTCGGCATCGTAAGCCATGAATCGGTTGTCGGCCGATCCCTGAAAAACAAGTCCCCCCGCTGTAGACATAACGCCACCGCCACCCATTTCCGGGTTTGGTGCTCGCCAGACTTCCTGTTGTCTAATTGGGTCCCAGGCGAGCAGGTAGCTGTCTAACATACGTCGCAAGATCGCCTGGCTCAGTAGCCTGCCAAATGGCGAGTAATCCATTTTGTAACCGAGATTCCACTGGCCCTCGAACCAGGTATATTTCTCTTCCTGCTCCATTGGGGCACCGAAATCCAGGGCAGGTATATAGACCAGACCGGTTTGCAGACTGTACGACATAGAGTGCCAGTTGTGTCCTCCCAGCCCGCTGGGGCGCACCAGGAAAGGCTCGTCCACGTAGCGTGCTGCGGGGTTCTCTACTGGCTTGCCCGTCTCCATGTCATAGTGGCTAGCCCAATTGACCGGCACGAAGGGCTCCGCGGACAGCAACTCTCCGGTGACCCGGTCGATGATGAAAAAGAAACCGTTCTTAGGCGCCTGCATCAGCACCTGGCGTGTGCTGCCCTGCCAGGGAATGTCTGCCAGTACCATTTGCTGTGTAGCGGTATAGTCCCAGGTTTCACCGGGGTTTTGTTGGTAATGCCAAACGTATTCACCCGTGCCAGGACGCAGGGCAACGATAGAGGCGATGTAAAGATTGTCCCCTCCGCCGGGGCTGCGCATTTCACGGTTGTGTGGAGCGCCGTTGCCGACACCAATGTACAACAGGTCTAACCCAGGATCGTAGGCAATGGAATCCCAGACGGTTCCGCCACCTCCCATGGTCCACCATTGGCCAGTCCAGGTCTCCGACGCGAGGGCCATCTGAGGCGACTCAAAACCTTCCTCCGGATTCCCCGGTACGGTGTAGAAGCGCCAGAGTTGCTCGCCGGTAGCGGCGTCATAACCACCGACGTAGCCACGAACGCCATACTCCGAACCGCCGTTGCCGATAACCACAACACCGTCGGCTACCCGCGGTGCACCCGTGATCGAGTAGTTCTTAGCCTGGTCTATTGTCAAGGTGCGCCAACGCTCTGTGCCATCGTTGCGATCGATGGCTATAAGATACCCATCCAGCGTGCCGACCAAAACGGTGTCTTTCCAGAGGGCTACACCACGATTAACCACGCCGCAGCAGAATGCATTGGCGCGCTTGCGGTCAACGCCAGGGTCATAGACCCACCGTGATTCCCCGGTGGTTGCGTCCAGAGCGTGAACAACACTCCAGTTACCGGTAACGTACATGACCCCGTCGGCAACTAAAGGCGTCCCCTCGAGTCCGCGGGTATCCGGGAAATCGTAACTCCAAACCAAGCCCAGTGTATCGACATTGCCGGTATGCACCTGGTCGAGAGGACTGAAGCGCGTTTCGTTGAGGTCGCGTCCATGGGCAAGCCAGTTATCCGGGTTCTGCGCTGCCGATCCAAGACGATCGTGAGTGACAGGCGCCGCTATCAACGTTGAACTGCAAAGTAACAGGGCGAACCCTGCACGGACGATTGACAGTGGTGATGTAAGGCGCATAGACACGTTCTGCTGTAATGTTATTGGCTGGGTATACAATAGCAGCTTCGATGTACCGCGCGAGAGTCCCCAGGTGACACTTGCGAGCAGTGCAACTGGATAAGCCACAAGCGCAGCAGAAGGTTTCCCAGCGGGCTCGCCATTACCGTTCAAGAAGAGTTCGCTCTGCCTGAAGTCCTGAAGTCCAACTGAATCGTATTCAGATAGAGCCTGGTGTTGAATCTCAAAACGTACTCCGATTAACAACAGGGCATCATACAATATGGTACATCGTCAGGGTGCCTAGGCATGGCAGAATGAACTACAGGAGAGAGCACCTCTTCCGGCCTGAAAATTCGGGAACGCATCTCATGGTGATTCTGAAAATCACATCTTAACCTCGGCACATTTTGATACAATTGAAACGATGAGATTTACGGCCATCAAGTCATTGCGTTCCCTTCTAATGCCACCAAAACAGGAACGAGACGTCAAGCGCTATTCGCGAAAAACCCGTTCGCGGAGAATTTACTACTCTATTCACGTAACACAGAGAGTGGGCTTTACTGACCAAACTATGCTGGTAGCACTGCTTTGCAAACTGGGTGCGCTGCTGGAACTGCAATACCATTTCACTCCGGTACACGACTCAATAAGTAGCCGACACTCCGGCATCAGCGCCGACCTCGATTGGGAAGGGAAAAATACAGGGCAATATTCCGGCATTTTCGACTACGTAGGCTTTGATAACTTTTTCGCTCAAAGAAGCAAAACTGCGAGTGTCGAAGCCATGTCCTGCGTCGACATTGTGTTTGCCAGAAATACTGTAGGCAAGCAGCAATTCACCAACTCGCAAGACATGATCAGTGCAGTCAAGGCACTCATTGTAGGCGCGCTACCCAATGGGGATGCGCCCCTCCACGTAAGATTCGAAATCGCCAGACAGGGCGATGTGGTCAAGTGGCTGCATGAGCTTCCCAATGATCTTCTGGACTTTAATTACACTGACATATACTGGAAATTCCGCGCACAACATTGCGTCTCCGAGGTATTCGACAGTAAGGCGCCTAAACTGCTAATGCACATTCGTCAGGGCGATACTGCAGTAATTGAGACTCCCTGGAAAAGTTACGTTCAAATTTGGGGTAAGGGTAAAGACCCGTATTGTGAACGAGAGCGCGTTAACGACATTCAAGACAACGTGGTCATCACCGTTGCTGATTTCGAAATTTTCTACACCGAGCTGAAGTCGCAGCTTACTGTATCGTCACTTTCCACCCTTGTTCATTCTGATGGATTCTCCAGGGCATTTTTCAAACTCAACAAACGCCTTGACAGACTGGACCTGAACGCTGAAAAAATTGAGCTGCTGCAACAGAGCCGCGAAGGCTACAATGACCGAGCTTTCAAAGTATTTGAAAAGCATACCGAGGCCAAGCTCTTTGTCGGTGAAGACCTGGACCTCCTGTACGAGCTAATACACGCTTTCTATACCTGCGACATTCTTATTGTGGGTACACAGCAGAGAATGCTGGCAAAACAGTATGCGTTTTCGTTTTTGGAAGAACATGAGGGCCACGCCAGCCCCCTGCTTGTCACTCTGTACAAAAGGGAGGCTCCCGACTATGCAATTTATGGCAACCCGCATATGCAGGATCGCTGCTTGAACGTCGATCTAACAAACTATGACATTGTCGACGTCGCAGCGCAGGTGACTGCTTTCTTGGCGTCTCGCTACTAGCACTCCGGTCCAAGACGGCTGTAGAATATGCCGCGATTAGTAAACGGCAATGGAATCCAATGAATAGGCGGTGTTTGGTGTTGGGAGGGGGTGGCTTTATCGGCAACCACCTTGTCAGCAAACTTGTACAAGAAGGTCATTGGGTTAGAGCTGTGGATCTAAAGCACCCTGAGTTCGGCGATTCAAGGGCACACGAGTTCATGCTTGGTGATCTGCGAAATCAGGCGTTCTGCGACACTGCGCTTAACCAGCCCTTCACTGAGGTTTATCAACTGGCTGCGGACATGGGCGGTGCGGGATATCTATTCACTGGCGACCATGACGCCGATGTCATGCACGGTTCGGCGCTGATAAACCTGAACGTCGTTGAGCGCGCTGCAAAGCAGAGCGTGGGAAAAGTATTCTATTCTTCTTCCGCTTGTATCTATCCCCGGTACAACCAGCAAGATTCCGATAACCCAAATTGTGCCGAAAGTTCCGCCTACCCAGCACACCCCGACAGTGAATATGGCTGGGAAAAGCTATTCAGCGAACGACTCTATCTTAACTTTAGTCGCAACTACGGCTTGCCCGTACGTATAGCACGCCTTCACAATATTTTTGGGCCCGGCAATAAATGGACCGGAGGAAAGGAGAAAG
>JBLFXU010000005.1:0-24885 GCA_047609575.1 Bacteroidia bacterium
CGCATCCAGTGCACCCGTATGGGCAGCTCCATCTACGCCAAGAGCCAGACCGGAACAAACGTGCAACCCCGCACGGCAAGCATCAGCACTGAATTGCCCCGCCAGGCGAAGTCCCGCGGCACTAGCACGACGACTACCCACCACCGCTAGCATGGGTTGCTGCAGCAAAGCGAGATCACCGCGAACATACAGCTGGGGAGGCGGGTCTGGAATGACTCGCAGCAGTGCCGGGTATCTCTCATCATCTATGGCTAGAACAACAACATCCTCGACGGACGTCATAGCCGGATTTTTAACAGTGCTCATACATCATCCTTGATGTGGGCGCGGGCTGCTGCCGCGCACCGCCGCTTCCTGCAGCAGTGCTATATTTTAGAAGACTTACTGGGTCGCTCAGCCCCTTTGCGAGCGTTTCAGGCAATCCGTGCCAAGCTCTGGCTTTCAAGCGCTAGCCTTTAAGTACTTACTTTTAAGTACTTACTTTTGAGCCCAGCGTATTAAAGACCCGAGCGTAAAAATTGCTAGCTAAGGGTTCTTAACCTTATCCATTACCTTCAAGGGCCGACTTGCCTTCAGAATTAACGCGTAGCTGGCTTTCTCGAAAGACTCAAACACCATAGCCAACCCAGCCCGGGTGTCAGGTAACTGGACATTCTCTTCGGCTACTTTGTCGAAGATCAAATCACCTGCCTGGTAAACCGCTAACACGTGGCCGATGTTCAAACCATCGCGACGACCTTTGTTAACTACCACGACACTCATTTCGCCAATCTGGGTGACGCCACCATCGACCGCGATCATATAGGCACCGTCTATCACCGCATCCGGTGCACGCGGCTGGAAGGTCGCATCAAGGATGCGCTCTTCCAGTGGCAACAACCTGTCCGCGATGCGCACTTCCTCGGTAATGCGAGTCACTTCCAGCGTGCCCACATCGCCGTCATCGTTGAGTAGCTTGGCATTGCCAATATCTATGGCCTGATAGCCGAGCAGCTCTTCAGTGATTGGATCTATATAGGTTTCTCCGGCACGGTAAATGCCATAGGCCCGCTCTCCCTCGGGAAAGCCACCTCGACCAAAAATTCGATCGCCCGGCCCACTAATAATATGCTGCTGATCGCCAGCCACCACATAGGCAGAATCGTTCAGGTCATCGGCCATCAAAATGCGATGGCGGCGCAGCCAGGGGCCAATCTGGTCAAGCGGTATAAGAGGGATAGCAAGGTCCAATGAATTAACCCGCATAGTCGGATGCAGTTTCACATCCCGACCGCGGCGCAGCCGCAAACGAGGCTTCCCGTCGACCCACATAATATAGAGCTCGTCACCTGGGAAAATCAGGTGAGGGTTATCGACCTGGGAGTTTACATCCCATAACTCTGGCCAAAGCCAGGGTTCCTCGAGATACATTCCGGAGATGCCCCAGAGCGTATCGCCTTTCTTGACGATATACGTTTCCGGCACATTCTCGTTGAGCTCTACCGCTGCCTGCAGCCAACTGCTCAACAGCAGTGACACCAGCAGCAGCCAAAGCGATAGTGACCTTGTTTTCATTGTTAGCGTCCCTGTATCGACTTGCACTCATCGTGCAACCCCTGCTGCCCGATGGTGGCCCTAAGACCTCACCGTTCGCTATAGCGAACGGTGTCCCCTGTGACTTGCCCTGCCGTCGACTGTTCTAACGCGAAATGGCATTTTTGCCAGTTCACAACAGTGGCTGACTGCTAGGCGCCCCGTAATCACACGCTGTATACTGCAACAGTTTGCTGCCGGTCAGTAGCGCTGGCAAGCCCAAATGTTATTAATACACGCAGCCAATTTTAGCCACTTTGGGCGCCAGCAAGGTCCATAAACACCATGGCAGTACTGGAAATTCTTGAGTTCCCCGACCCGCGCCTGCGGACCCGGGCAGAGCCCGTCACCACAGTTGACGATCGCACACGTGCCCTCATCGACGACATGTTTGAAACCATGTATGAGGCACCGGGTATCGGCCTTGCCGCAACCCAGATAAACGTTCACCAGCGTCTGCTGGTGATGGATGTATCCGAGGAGAAAGATGAGCCGATGGTGTTCATCAACCCCGAGTATGAGGTCCTCGACCCGGAAGAATCCGAGTACGATGAGGGCTGCCTCTCAGTGCCAGGTTTCTACGAAACCGTGTGTCGACCGCAGCGTGTGCGCGCCACCGCACTGGACCGCAAAGGCGATGCTTTTGAGCTCGAGCTCGAGGGGCTTGCAGCGGTGTGTTTGCAACACGAAGTTGACCACCTCGACGGTAAGCTGTTTGTCGATTACCTGTCTCCCTTGAAGCGCCAGCGCATCCGTAAGAAGCTGGAAAAAGAACAGCGTCGCCGAGACTGATGAACACACCAGACGCGCCGCTGCGCATCCTGTTTGCGGGCACTCCCGATTTTTCGGCCACACATTTAGACACCCTTATTGATAGTAAGCACCAACTAACTGCGGTGCTGACGCAACCGGACCGGCGGGCAGGCAGGGGTAAAAAAGTTCAACCCAGCCCAGTGAAACAAGCGGCGCGCAATGCCGGCCTGACTGTCCTGCAACCGGCCAGCCTGAAGGATCCGCAGGAGCAGGCCGCGCTGTCAGCCCTGGACGTAGATGTCATGATTGTGGTCGCCTACGGGCTGATTCTACCCCAGGCCGTACTGGATATTCCGCGCCTTGGCTGCCTCAATGTACACGCCTCATTGCTGCCTCGCTGGCGTGGAGCGGCGCCCATCCAACGCGCCCTGGAGGCGGGGGACGACCGCACTGGAATAACCATCATGCAAATGGATGCGGGGCTAGACACCGGCGCCATGTTAGCCATCTGCGACTGTCCAATCGGGCCGCTCACAACCGGCGCAAGCCTGCACGATGAGCTGGCAAAAATCGGCCCGCCACTCCTTTTGCAGGTGCTGTCAGATATCGAAAACCGTCGCCTGGCGGGGGTCATACAGGACGACAGTCTTGCCACTTATGCCCACAAAATGAGCAAGGCAGAAGCCCAACTGGACTGGCGCGCAGATGCCACGGTCCTGGACCGCAAGGTGCGCGCTTTCAACCCCTTCCCGGTTTGCTTCACCGTGCTGGGCAAAGAGCGCGTTCGTATCTGGCAAGCATCCCCCATACCGGATGCCCAAGCGAACAGTGCACCCGGCACTATCGCCACCGCCAACGAGGCCGGCATTGCGGTCAATTGCGGCGGCGGCCAATTACTCATCCAAAGCCTACAGCTACCAGGCGGCAAAGTGCTTAGCGCCAGCCAGATATTGGCAGCGCGCAGCGCGCAATTCTGCCCGGGCGCCCGGTTTGAGCTGCCCGCGGCTACGGACACCCCATGAGTGCCGGCGGGCAAAGCCCGGACGTACGAGCGAATGCCGCCAAGGTGATCGGCGCAGTGCTCGATGGCCAGTCGCTAAACCAGGCATTGCCGCCAGCACTTGCGGCGGTGGCAGAACGGGATCGCGCCCTATTGCAGCAGTTATGCTATGGCACCTTGCGTGTTGTGCCACGTTTAGTGGCGCTGATGTATCAGCTGCTGGACAAGCCATTAAAGGATAAAGACCGGGATGTGCAGGGATTACTGCTGTGCGGCCTGTACCAACTTGAATACACACGCATTCCCGATCACGCCGCCGTTGCCGCCACGGTGGACGCCAGTAAGGCACTGAAAAAACCCTGGGCCCGGGGTTTGGTCAACGCGGTCCTGCGCCGCTTCCAGCGGGAGGGAGAACAGCTCGCTGGCCAGCTGTCCGAACCGGCTCAGGCTTGTCACCCCAAGTGGCTCTATAAGGAAATCAATCGCCAGTGGCCGCAGGCTGCTGCTGACATCCTGGCGGCGAACAACCTGCAGCCGCCTATGACCCTGCGCGCCAATACACAGCAGACTACACGTGGGGACTACCTCGACCAGCTGGCCAGTGCGAGTATTGCTGCCAAGGCGGGAACACTCTGTCCGCAGGCCGTGTGCCTTGATGAGCCGATGGACGTTGCCGCGCTGCCAGGCTTCGATGCGGGCATAGCCAGTGTGCAGGATGAAGGCGCACAGCTCGCGGCAATCCTGCTCGACACACAGCCAGGCGAGCGCGTGCTGGACGCCTGCGCAGCACCGGGGGGCAAGGCCTGCCATATCCTTGAGCTACAGCCTGAGTTGGCCGAGCTCATTGCAACAGACATAGACGGCGCTCGACTGGCAAAAGTCGCAGAAAACCTCGAGCGATTAGAGCTTTGTGCGCAATTGATCCAGAGCGATGGCGCCGCCCCTTCGTCGCAACTAGCGGCAGGCACATTCGATCGCATACTGGTCGACGCACCCTGTTCAGCCAGCGGTGTTATTCGTCGACACCCGGACGTCAAAGTACTGCGCCGGCGAGAGGATATTGCACAGTTCGCGCAACAACAGCTGGAGATCCTTGCGGGGCTATGGCCACTACTGAAAGCCGGCGGCACATTGCTGTATGTCACCTGCTCAATTCTTGAGCAGGAAAACAGCGAGGTTATGGAGCAGTTTCTCCAGACGCAAGAGGACGCGACCCTTATCGCGCTACCCACCTGCTTTGGTGAGGAGACCCGCTGTGGTCGACAACTACTGCCTTCACCCACCGGACCGGATGGCCTGTTCTTCGCACGTCTGCAAAAGAGCAGCTAAGACTTGTGCACAATTACGCCCCACCAGCGCTTACAATTGCAGGGGCTTTTCATTAGAGTTATTTCAGACCCGACGCCCGGGACAGGAATTAAGCTCAACGAGCCATGAAGATCATCATTCTCGGGGCTGGCCAAGTTGGCGGCACCCTCGCCGAACATCTGGCCAACGAACAAAACGACATCACCGTAGTCGACACGGACAGCGACAAGCTCCGTGTGCTGCAGGACCGTCTTGATATTGGCACTGTGGCAGGTGAAGCCTCCCATCCCCGCACGCTGTACAAGGCCGGTGCTGAAGACGCCGACATGCTGATCGCCGTGACCAATAGCGACGAGATCAACATGATGGCCTGTCAGGTGGCGTACACCTTGTTCAAAACACCCACCAAAATTTCTCGCGTGCGCTCACCCAATTACCTTGCGTACCAGGACAAGCTTTTTGTGCGCGATCATATTCCAGTGGATGTGATAATCGGCCCGGAGCAGCTGGTAACTCAGAATATTCAGCGCTTGATCGACTACCCCGGCGCACTACAGGTGCTGGATTTCGCCGAGGGTAAAGTTCAGCTGGTGGCCGTGCGCGCGGTTGAAGGGGGACCTATGATTGGACAGGAGCTGCGTGAGATTCGACGCCACATGCCCAAGGTCGACACCCGGGTAGCGGCTATTTTTAGGCAGGACCGACCTATCATCCCCGAGGGCATCACGGTGGTGGAGGAGGGCGACGAAGTCTTTTTCCTCGCGGCGAAGGAAGACATTCGCGCCGTCATGTCAGAACTGCGCAGAGTCGACAAACCCTACAAGCGCGTGGTGATAGCGGGCGGAGGCAACATAGGCGCAACCCTTGCCCAAAGCATTGAGGGCAAGTACCAGGTCAAGTTAATTGAAAAGGACTATGGCCGCTGCCGCGTGCTGTCAGAGCTCATGAGGCATGCAATTGTGTTGCACGGGAGCGCTTCAGACCCGCAATTACTCAGTGCTGAGAATATCGAGGCCACCGATGTGTTCTGCGCGCTGACCAACAACGATGAATCCAACATCATGATGTCGATGCTGGCCAAGCGTATGGGCGCGAAAAAAGTCATTACCCTGATCACCAATTCCGCCTATGCCGATCTGGTGGGCGACGAAATCGACATCGCCATTTCGCCGCAGCAGATCACCATCGGTAGTCTTTTGACGCATGTCAGGCGCGGTGACATCAGCAATGTGCACTCCCTAAGGCGCGGCGCGGCCGAGGCGATTGAAGTAACCGCCCACGGTGATTCCCGCTCCTCGAAGGTGGTGGGCAGACAACTCGACGAAATTAATCTCCCGGAGGGAGTAACCATTGGCGCTATCGTGCGTAATGATGATGAAGTGCTCATTGCTCACGGCCACATAGTGGTAGAGCAGAACGACCACGTTATCCTTTTCCTCGTCGACCGCGGCAAGATCCACGCCGTTGAGAAGTTGTTCGCCGTGGGTCTGGGGTTCTTCGCCTAAGGCCTGCCTGTGCATTTTTCCGTCATCTTTAAAATTCTCGGCATGCTGCTGATGCTGTTTTCCAGCGCCATGGTCGTGCCGCTGATGATGGCACTCATGGCCGCTGACAACACCGCAAACGGCTTTACCTGGGCACTTGCTATTACGTTCGCCTCGGGCTTATTGATGTGGTTACCCGTGCGCGATGCCAGCCATGAACTGCGCATTCGCGACGGGTTTCTGATTACCTCTTTATTCTGGACCGTTCTGGGCCTGTTCGGTGCGCTACCGTTCGTGCTGACCGAAGCTGTAAACCTGACCGTTACCGAGGCGATCTTCGAATCTATTTCAGGCCTCACCACAACAGGGGCGACGGTTATCGTTGGCCTTGATGACTTGCCCCACTCCATTTTGCTTTACCGACAGTTACTGCAGTGGCTTGGTGGCATCGGCATCATTGTGGTGGCGGTAGCGGTATTACCCATGCTCGGCATCGGTGGCATGCAGTTGTACAAGGCCGAATCCCCGGGCCCGTCCAAAGACACCAAACTCACACCACGCATCACCGAAACGGCGAAGGCATTGGCCATCGTTTACGTCGCACTCACGATCGCCTGTGCAGGTGCTTACTACTTTGTCGGCATGTCGGGCTTTGACGCCATAGCCCACGCTTTTTCCACCGTAGCCATCGGTGGGTTTTCTACGCATGACGCCAGCATCGGGTATTTTGAAAGTGATGCCGTGTTATTGGTTTGCACCGTGTTCATGACCATATCAGCCATCAATTTTGGCCTACACTTTGCGGCCTGGCGGCGCCGTAGTATTGGCGTGTACCGCAAAGATTCAGAAACCCTGTTTTTTCTAGGCATCCTCGCAGTAGGTATTACTGTTACCTGCGGCTACCTCATGGTCGCGAAGGTTCTGGATCCGGCCGAAAGCCTCATTCACGGCATGTTTCAAGCCGTGTCACTAACCACTACCACGGGCTTTGTCACACAGGATTTCACCACCTGGCCAACATTTTTGCCGCTGATGTTGCTGATGTTCTCCTCCATGGGCGGTTGCGTTGGGTCTACTGGCGGCGGTATCAAGGCCATGCGGGTCATGCTGATTTACAAGCAGGGGTTGCGGGAACTGAAACAACTGGTGCATCCCAATGCGGTTATTCCATTGAAAGTGGGTCGTCGCAGGGTAGAAGCGTCAGTGATCAGTGCTGTGTGGAGTTTCTTCGCGGTGTATGCCTCGTCTTTTTTGCTGATTTGGCTGTTACTGATGGCGACCGGGCTGGATTTCATGACGGCTTACTCCGCAGTAGCCGCTTCGCTGAACAACCTCGGGCCAGGATTGGGAGACGTGGCGTCGAACTATAGCTCTATCAATGAAGTCGCAAAGGGCTTGCTCTGTTTCACCATGCTGCTGGGCCGGTTAGAGATCTTTACTTTGCTGGTGCTGTTCACGCCGGCGTTCTGGCGCATATAGGTCTGCGCTGCACTCTCTACCAGGGCATCTATAGGGGCTAAACAGCTACTAGACCATCCGCTCAGGCATCAAGGCAGACATCAAGCAACACTGTCAGCGGCGGATGCCCCGTTGCTTACGCGCCATTTCGTAAGCCGCCTGAATCTCCTGTGAACGCTCGGTTGCGAGCTTAACCATCTCCTCTGGCACGCCTTTGGCTATCAGCTTGTCCGGATGATGCTCACTCATCAATTTTCGATAGGCTCGCTTCAGATCGCGGTCGCTAACAGCGGCCTCAACCCCAAGAGCAGTATAGGCGTCTTCAAGCTGTGACGCCGCGCCAGGTGCAGCATTTCCCCGCTGATGAAACTGCTCCTGGGCTGTCGCCATGCGCAACAGGCGCGCAAACTGGGCAGCATCGATCCCCATATAGCGGGCAACATCAACCATTGCGGCATGCTCCGACGGCACCAGTTCGCCATCGGCATGCGCCAGGGAGATAAGAAATAACAACAGCGCTTGCTTTAGTTGTCGATTGAAGCCAATGGCCGCAGTAAACTGGTGCACGCTCTGCTGGGCAGAAAACTCTGCGGAGGCGCCACGCTGAAACAGGGCTATCGCGGCTACGCGTCGCTCCTGATCCAGTCCCAGCTGAACGAACAACTGCTCAGTATGTGCAACTTCCTGCCCGGAAATGCGCCCATCTGCCTTGGCGATATGCCCGGCCAGTAAAAAAGTGGTGTCAAAGAAAGCACTCTGAACCTGAGCGATATCTTCTGCCCCGCCCTTGCCCATATAACCGCGCAGGGCCTTGTCGAAGAGGTGGCCGACTATTAAGCCCCAAAAAAGACCGACCAGCCCACCGGAGAGAAGGCCAAAGAGGCCACACAAAAGTTTACCGAAAATCATCTGGTGCCCCGGATTACGTTACTGGATAGCTGAGCAGAGGTCGCAGGTAACCGCCGCTCTTTGGCAGAAAGCGCGTATTATGCCGCCAAAAGAGCCTGTATAATAGCGGGCTTTTTGCAGGGACTTGGCGGTAACAACGTGGCGCAGAACAACAAGAAACTCACTTTTCAGGAAATCATCCTGAAACTACAACAGTTCTGGGCTGACCAGGGCTGCGTCGTTCTACAACCGCTGGATATGGAAGTGGGGGCAGGAACCTTTCACCCCGCTACCTTTCTGCGGGCCCTTGGCCCCGAAACCTGGAACGCCGCCTATGTTCAACCGTCGCGTCGGCCCACCGACGGACGCTACGGTGAAAACCCTAATCGCTTACAGCATTACTACCAATTCCAGGTGGTAATGAAGCCCTCGCCGGAACAGTTTCAGGAGCTATATCTGCAATCATTAGCTGCACTGGGCGTAGACAGCGCAATCCACGATATCCGTTTTGTTGAAGACAACTGGGAATCACCCACCCTCGGCGCTTGGGGCCTGGGCTGGGAAGTCTGGCTCAATGGTATGGAAGTCACCCAGTTCACTTATTTCCAGCAGGCAGGTGGGCTGGAATGCTATCCGGTAACCGGCGAAATCACCTACGGTATCGAACGCATCGCCATGTACCTGCAAGGCGTAGACAGCATTTATGATCTGCTCTGGTCTGATGGGCCATCCGGTCCCGTGACCTATGGAGATGTGTTCCACCAGAATGAAGTGGAAATGTCCCGCTACAATTTTGAAGAGGCCGACGTAGAACATTTATTCGCATCCTTCGACCACAGCGAAAAAGAAGCTCTGCGACTCGTTGAGAAAAATTTACCACTGCCCGCCTATGAAATGGTAATGAAGGCATCGCACGCATTTAACATGCTTGATGCACGCCACGCGATTTCCGTTACCGAGCGCCAGCGTTTTATTTTGCGCGTACGCACACTCGCGCGCGCTGTGGCACAGTCCTACTTTAATGCACGCGCGGCGCTGGGCTTTCCCATGGCATCAGATGCCCTGCGCGATGAAGTTCTTGCGCGCATCGCAGCGGAGGACAACAAATGAGCACTGAGAATCTGCTGATTGAAATCGGTACCGAAGAGCTGCCACCCAAAGCGCTCAAGTCTCTCGGCCTTGCCTTTGCCGATGGCATTACCAGTGGCCTGGCACAGCGTGCGCTCACCTACGGTGATGTGCAGTGGTTTGCCACACCGCGGCGATTGGCCGTCCTTATCAAAGACGTACAGTTACAAGCTCCTGATAAAAATATCGAAGCCCTCGGTCCACCCGTGGACCGCGCGAAGGACGATGAAGGTAACTGGACGCCCGCCGCTAACGGTTTCGCCAAGAAGCAGGGTGTTGCGCCGGAAGACCTGCAGAGTATCGACACGCCCAAAGGCGCCAGACTCGGCTTGCGCAACACCGTGTCCGGCGCAAGCACTGCCGATGCATTAAACGACATTATCAAAGACAGTTTGCAGAACCTGCCAATACCCAAGCGGATGCGCTGGGGTGCCAGCCGGGAAGAGTTTGTGCGTCCGGTACATTGGATTGTTGCCATGCTGGGCACCAACACAGACCACGGTGAGATTATGGGGCTGGCCACTGGCAATACCACCCGGGGCCATCGCTTCCACAGCGAAGGTTTTCTGGCTATCGAGCGACCCGAGCAGTATGAGGCCGTGCTGGCAAATGCAAAAGTGGTCGCCAACTTCGAACAACGACAGCACATGATTCGTGAGCAGGTTGAAGTCGAGGCCAGCGCACTTAAAGCTGAAGCGGTGATCGATCAGGACCTGCTGGATGAAGTAACCGGGCTGGTAGAATGGCCCGTGGCACTAACCGGTAGCTTCGAAGAGCGTTTTCTGGCGGTGCCCGCCGAAGCGCTGGTGTTGTCAATGAAGGAGCATCAGAAATACTTCCACGTCGTTGATGCCAATGGCAATTTGATGCCCAACTTTATCACTCTGTGCAATATTGAGAGCACCGACCCCAGCCAGGTGATCGCGGGTAATGAAAGGGTGATTCGCCCACGCCTGTCCGACGCGGCTTTCTTTTTTGAAACTGACAAGAAGACGCCGCTGGCTGATCGTGTGGAATCCCTGGGCAGCATCGTGTTCCAGAAACAGCTGGGTACACTGCAAGAAAAAACCCAACGTATGGTTCAGCTCGCGGCACTATTGGCCCCGCAGCTTGGTGCCGATGTGGCAGATGCCCAACGGGCCGCATTGTTGAGTAAAGCCGATCTGGTCACTGATATGGTGCTGGAGTTTTCCGACATGCAGGGCATTGCCGGCTCCTATTACGCCCAGAACGACGGCGAAGCAGAAGATGTGGCCGCTGCGCTGGCGCAACAGTACTGGCCAAAGTTTGCTGGCGACCGCTTGCCGCAGAACCCAACGGCCTGCGCCCTTGGACTGGCAGACAGACTGGATACGTTAGTCGGTATCTTCGGCATTGGCCAGCCGCCTACTGGATCGAAGGACCCCTTCGCCCTGCGCCGCGCATCGCTGGCAGTGCTGCGCATAATGGTAGAAAAGGGCCTGGACCTGGACTTGCGTGAATGCCTGGAACAGGCGGCGCAGCAGTACGCCGGTGGAATAATTGCTGAAGGGACAGTTGACCAGGTTCTGGACTACATGATCGAACGCTTCCGCGCTTGGTACGAGGAAGAGTCGATTTCGGTGGAGGTATTCAAAGCAGTCAGCGCCAAGAAGCTTACTCGCCCGTTGGATATTCACCAAAGAGTGCAGGCGGTGCACGCCTTCGCTGCGCTACCCGAGGCACAGGCCCTGGCAGCGGCGAACAAACGTGTGTCGAATATTCTCGGTAAACTTGAGGACGGCCACCAATTCGGTAATGTCGATGCCGCACTACTCATCGAGCCGCAGGAAAAGGCCCTCGCAGAACAGCTGCAGACATTGGCTATAAGTGCCCGCGCGCATCTGGACAAGAGTGAATATGAGCAGGCGCTGTCCGGTCTTGCCACGCTGCGCGCTACCGTTGATGCCTTTTTTGACAACGTCATGGTCAACGCCGAAGATCAGGCATTGCGCAATAATCGTCTGAACCTGTTGCGTGCACTGCGCGGCCTGTTCCTGGAGGTTGCCGATATTTCGCAGCTGGTGGTGGTGGGTAAGTAACCCCGATCAGCGCGAGGCCCTTACTTAGCGAAACCTCTAACCAAACTCTGAGCACGGCCCCATAGACTCCGATAGGCGACTGGTAGGCGACTGGTAGGCGACTGGTGAACCTAAAGCGACGGCAAAACTTCACCCGCCCCGTCCATATTCATTTACACTGTTCCCAGCAATAGGGGTGCAGCAATGGCAATCTCCGCCGACATAATAGTTCTTTCCGCCCTGGTGCTAGCGACCCTTGTCGTACTCAGCCTGTTCATCAGTATCTGGCGTCTCATTACCACTCGCCGCGCCCTGCACAGCAGTTACCGCCAGCTACAGGCCCGCGAAGAGGAGTTGCGCAATCTGCAACTGGCACAACATCAATCGCAAAGCGACTCCCAGGCCAAGGATCTCGAGTTGGGCGCCACAGGTGCCGAGCTCCGCAACCTGAATATCCGTCTGGATGATCGCGACACTCAAATTGGCCAACTGCGCGATGACCTACAAGGCCTTGGTGCAACACACAGCGAACAACGCGATGCACTTGCACGGGCGCAGGCGGATCACCGCGGACAACTGGTTTCACTGGAAGCCACCAAAGCCCAGCTCGAGGAAAAGCTTACCCAGTTACAGGCACTGCAACGTGACTTCACTGCGCTGCAGGTAACACTCGCCGATCGGGAACAGCAACTTACGCAACTCAAAACCGAACAGCATGAGCGCGAAGACAGGCATCAGGAACAACTTACTTTACTCAACGAAGCGAGAGAAAACCTCAAAAAGGAATTTGAAAACCTCGCCAACCGCATTTTTGAAGACAAGGGCAAGAGCTTTACCTCTACCAGCAAAGACTCTCTGGAGGCCATGCTAAAACCTTTTCGCGAGCAGATCACCGGCTTCCAGTCGCGCATCAATGAAGTGCACGCTGAATCCTTGAAAGGCCACACCGTTCTGGAGAAAGAACTACAAAAGGTACTCGACGTTGGGCTAGAGATGAACACGCAAGCCAGCAATCTGACGCACGCGCTAAAAGGAGACAAGAAGACAGCGGGAAATTGGGGCGAAGCCCAGCTTGAGCGCACACTGGAACTTGCCGGCCTGCAGGCGGGCGATCACTACGAAACACAGGCTGCCTATCGCGATGAAGACGGCAAGCGCAGGCTACCGGATTTTGTCATCAAGCTGCCTGATAACAAGAGCCTGGTAATAGACAGCAAAGTATCACTCATTGACTACGACCGGGCCATAGCCGCAGACACGGATGAAGAGCGCACCGAGGCGCTGAATTCGCATGCCCAGGCGGTGCGCAATCACATTGACGACCTGTCTAAAAAAGATTACGCCAACCTACCCGGCATGGAAAGCCCGGACTTTGTCCTCATGTTCATGCCGGTAGAGCCTGCTTATATAGAAGCTATGAAGCACAACAAGGATCTATTTAATTACGGTTACCAGAAGGGCGTAGTAATGGTTTCCCACACTACCTTAATGCCGATACTGCGCACCGTCGCTAACCTGTGGATGGTGGAACACAGTAACCGCGAAGCAAAAGAAATCAGCAGCCGGGCAGGGGAAATTTTTAACCAGGTTTGTCTCGTTGCAGAGAGGCTGCAAAAGTTGGGCAACACACTGTCCGCCGCAAACAAGCATTATAACGGCGCTGTCCGAGGCCTTGCGGGTAAACAGGGCCTGCACGGTAAGGTCGATCGCTTTGCACAGTTGTCTGGTAAAGCCAATAAGAAGATGCCGCAGCTGGAGGAACTGCACGAGGAAATTGAAACGGATCGCCTGGAGCCAATCCTCGCACCGGCTGAAACGGAGGCTGGACCAAAGCTCGTTGGCGGCGAAGCCAAAGCCAAGGTCGAACAACTCAAGACCGATAAAAGCCCCTGACGTTATGCTTTCACATTACTCCCGCGACCTGTTGTTCTCTGAGCAAGCGCGAATTGATTTTGCTGCGCCAGACCTGAGTCCAATTCCAAAACCCGCCTGAAACCATTCCAAGAGGACTGCGATTATGGAGCCAAGGATAAGTATTATTTCCCTCGGCGTTGCCGATATCTCGCGCTCGCATACGTTCTATGACCATGGTTTAGGGTTTCCCACCAGCGCCGGGCCTGACGCAGAGATTGTTTTCTTCCAAACTGGCGGTACCTGTCTTGACCTCTATCCCCTGGAGAAACTGGCCGCTCGTGTGGGCGGACGCCTGGTAAAGCCGGCGCAAGCTGTTTTCTGGGGTGGGTACAGTGGTTACTTTAGCGAGCCGGACGGCTACCTGTGGGAAGTGGCCGACGGCAGCCTGGTCATTGAATAGCGGCCATTCGCATCAAAGCCTCCAGGCAGATGGCCCTGGTCATGCCGCGTTTTAAAGTTGTCTATCCTGTAGCCCGGTACCTGAGCCAAATAGAGGCGGGAAAACTGGTTGATAGCGTTAAGCTAAGCCTGGGATACTAACAATTAATTATATAAATTAACGGCGGTGCTCTACTATTTATTCATGCAGGCATTTGAGCCTGAACAGGAGTAAATTATGACCGCAGTAAACCGTGTACCCAATGTCGTGTTCAAAACCCGCGTACGAGATGAATCTGTTATCGGAGACAACCCCTACCGCTGGGAAGACCAGACCTCAGCAGATATTTTCGGCAACCAGAAGGTCGTGGTGTTCTCTCTGCCCGGCGCTTTCACGCCAACCTGCTCGTCCAATCACCTGCCTCGCTACGACGAGCTCTTCCACGAGTTCAAGGAACTTGGCGTAGACAAGATTATCTGCGTATCAGTGAACGATGCCTTTGTAATGTTCCAGTGGGGTCAACACATAGACAACAGAAACATCACTCTACTGCCCGATGGCTCCGGCGAATTCACGCGTAAAATGGGCATGTTGGTAGACAAATCCAACCTGGGCTTTGGCATGCGGTCCTGGCGCTATTCCATGTTGGTAGACGACGGCAATATCGAACAGCTCTTCGCGGAGCCGGAGTTTGAGGACAACTGTCCGACGGACCCGTTTGAAGTTTCCGATGCGGATACCATGATGGCGTATTTGAAGGGCATAGAGCCCGCTGGCGTAGTGAAGCCCAGCAAAGCGTTTGTGGGTTAACGGGTAACGTCATACTGAGCTGGTAAAGTAATCCCCCGGGGCCCTGGCCGCGGCGGATTTTTTTGCCAGAGTAGCAGACAACAAGGTCGCCCAAAGCTGGATGTGCTCGCAACTTTTGTCCGTCCTGCCTAAGCGACAAAAAATCGTATATCCTTAACCGCCTCATCCACCGCCGGCTGACCCGAATCGCTTTTTCTCGGAACGTGCGTGCAAATACTAAGACCTCCAGGAACCCGCGTTGCCCGGCAGAAAAGTACACAGGATTCTTGGCTTGGTGTTATTACTGCCGTTCATCGGCTGGATTGCTACCGGGGTGGTGTTTCTCATTAAGCCAGGCTATGAGCAAGCCTACGCAATGCTCGCCCTGAAAACCTATCCTCTACAGCAACAGTACCAGCTGGTTCCGCGGCAGGATTGGCATGAGGTCCGTTTTCTACGCACTATTTTAGGGGATCACCTGCTGGTCCGAACGCACAGTCAATGGCAGCACCTGGATCCCGCCACTTTGCAGCCCTATCCCAAGCCAGACCACTCCGATCTGGTCATGCTATTGGACGACGCTATTTCTGCGCAGCCCGACCGCTATGGCAACGTAGTCAACAAGTCAGAAAATTTGTTCCTTACAGACACAGGTGTAGAGCTGCAACTGGACTGGCATACGCTGGGGTTGACTCAACGGGGTCGGGATACGCGCTTGATCGGCACGTTATACAGAATTCACTATCTGGAATGGTTCGGCAATAGAACGGCGGATACAATATTGGGCGTCGGCGCACTAGCTGCGTTGGCGGCACTGGGATTTTTTGGTTTGACGTTAATGCGCAAACGGGAGGAGGGTTAACGCACTCAGCAATGTCGTGAAGCGTAGAAGCGGTACGCGGCGTTCGTAATTTCGCTGTCTGTTTCACTATCAATTCCACGCTCAGTTTTACTATCATTTTCAGTTGCAAAACTGTCCTCTCATGGAGTACTACAGTAAGGGCCTCCCTGGCTGTACAGCAATACTTCAAAGTCAGCGCCCAAAACACTGCAGAGGTCAGGGCCCCGTTCAGTATTTTCCTTGCTGGCTATAAACCAGACATCAACGGTTTGGGTTGCCGACAGCTGCTCCGCGATATTTTTTGCCTGCCGCAAGCCCGGCAAAGTTTTGAGTGTCTTGAGATCAATAATAATGGGCTTGGTGGCCACCCGCAGAGAAAAGGCCTTGAGTAACTGAGAAGCACTCACCGTCGCTTTGGGTAGATCTTCAAGTGAAAGTGCAGAGACTGATAACCCGTTGTATTGCGAGTCGTGCCGAAGTACCAGACCGTCAGCGGATTCTGTTAGGTCAAACTCCCAGTTTTTGAAGCAAGGGGAGCGCTGCATGTGTGCAATGCCAAGTAAGCCTTCAAGGGAGTTATCTGAGTACTGATCAAGATCACCGCCGAGTCGGTGCCCGATGTTAGGAGGTGAGCATCCATCAGCGCCAGAATAATCGAAATAGCGGGGGCCGGGACTGCTTGAGCAGCCGACCAAAAGAGCGCAGGCAGCGACAGTACAAGTAAGCGTCGCTCGTGACACCCGGCAGCTCCCTAAATCAATGTTGTCCAGCCAGCTTTGCTACGCTGGCTCAACCCGGACGCTACGTTAACCTCCTCAACAGAACTAGACGTCGAGGTTGGCCACCGACAGCGCATTTGCCTCAATAAATTCTCTGCGTGGTTCCACTTGGTCTCCCATCAGAGTGGTGAAAATCTGATCTGCGGCGATTGCGTCATCAATGGTCACTACCAACATGCGGCGCACTTCCGGATCCATCGTGGTTTCCCAGAGCTGTTCGGGGTTCATTTCACCGAGACCCTTATAGCGTTGAATGGTGTGGCCTTTGCGGGCTTCTGTCATCAACCACTCTAACCCCTCGGCGAAGACTCGTGTATTCAGCACCTTCTCGCCGCGCTGAAAATAGCCGTCCTCATCGATGAGTGTATTTAAGGTTTCGCCCAAGGCTATTAGGCTGCGATATTCGCCAGAACCAAAAAACTCGTGGTGGTACTCAGTTTCGGTTTCGACTCCGTGAGCCAGTACCCGAACCACCGGATAAAAGAGCTGCCGCTCCAGATCTTTGCGAACAACCACGGTGTAAGTACTTCCTTTTGTACCATGGGTTAGTAAGCGCTCACTTATTTGGTCACAGAAAGCCTGCACAACGTTCTCATCCTGCATCTGGTCCTGAGCAAGCGTGCCGCCATAGACCATCTGCCAGAGCACGACTGAGGAATACAACCGGCTCAATCGTTCTATGGTTGTTTCGACCTTCCGATACTGTCGAACCAGCTCTGCCAGGCCTTCGCCCGAAATAGACGGCGCGTCTGGGTTGACGAAGATAGAAGTGTTTTCCAGGGCAGATTGCGTCAGATACTGGTCTAAAGCGTCATCATCCTTCAGGTATTGATGTTGTTTGCCTTTGGCGATCTTATACAGGGGTGGCTGGGCAATGAATATATGGCCGCGCTCAAGCAACTCGCGCATCTGTCGGAAAAAGAACGTTAGCAAGAGGGTTCTAATATGGGACCCATCAACATCGGCATCCGTCATTATAATGATACTGTGGTAGCGCAGTTTATCCGCGTTGAACTCTTCCTTGCCAATGCCGCAGCCCAGGGCCGTCACAATAGTGCCAACTTCGGCCGACCCCAACATCTTGTCAAAGCGGGCCTTTTCTACGTTCAGAATCTTTCCCTTCAAGGGCAGAATTGCTTGGTACTTCCGGTTACGACCCTGCTTGGCAGAACCACCCGCCGAGTCGCCCTCCACGAGGTAAATCTCGGACAATGCCGGGTCTTTTTCCTGGCAATCCGCCAACTTACCCGGCAGCCCGGCGATATCCAGAGCACCCTTGCGACGGGTCATCTCTCGGGCTTTACGTGCCGCTTCACGCGCTCTGGC
Organism: Bacteroidia bacterium; assembly: GCA_047609575.1. Classification (GTDB taxonomy): domain Bacteria; phylum Pseudomonadota; class Gammaproteobacteria; order Pseudomonadales; family Halieaceae; genus Marimicrobium. The sequence goes on from JBLFXU010000005.1 coordinate 17,659, forward strand.
AGCATCGAGCATCTTGCCCACAACCAGCTTGGCCTCAGAGGGGTTTTCCATCAGGAAATCACTAAACTCTGCGCCCATAGCCTGCTCTACAGCCGTTTTAACCTCAGAGGACACCAGTTTGTCTTTGGTCTGCGAGGAGAACTTGGGATCAGGCACCTTAACGGAAACAACAGCGATAAGACCTTCTCGGGCATCGTCACCGGTCGTGTTGACCTTGGTGTTCTTCGCCATGCTCTCTTTTTCAATATAAGCATTCAAGCTACGCGTTAGAGCCGCACGGAAGCCGGCAAGGTGCGTGCCGCCATCCCGCTGGGGAATATTGTTGGTATAGCACAGAAGGCTTTCCTGGAAGCCATCGTTCCACTGCATTGCCACTTCAACACCAATACCGTCGTCGGTATCCACCTGGAAGTGGAACACCTTATTGATAGGCGACTTATTCTTGTTGAGATAGTCCACAAAAGCGCGTAAGCCACCCTCGTATTGGTAAACCTCTTCCTTACCACTGCGCTCGTCCTTCAGAATAATGCAGACACCGGAGTTGAGAAAAGCCAGCTCCCGAAGGCGCTTTGCCAGTTGTTCAAAATGGAACTCTATGTTGCTAAATGTGTCGGGGGAGGGCTTGAAGCGCACCGCTGTGCCAGAACTCTCCGTGGTGCCGACTTCCGCCAGCGGGGCAACGGGAACACCATGGCGGTAGGTTTGCTCGAACATCTTCCCTTCCCGGCGGATGGTCAGCAACAGCTCTTCAGACAGGGCGTTGACCACAGAAACCCCCACGCCATGAAGGCCGCCAGAGACTTTGTAGCTATTGTCATCGAACTTTCCGCCCGCGTGCAGAACGGTCATGATCACTTCGGCGGCCGAAACACCTTCCTCATGTATTTCCGTAGGAATGCCGCGACCATCGTCCCAGACAGAAACTGATTCATTTGGGTGAATAACGATATTAATTTCGTTACAGTGTCCTGCCAGCGCCTCATCGATAGAATTATCCACCAGTTCAAACACCATATGGTGCAGACCGGTGCCATCATCTGTATCCCCGATATACATACCCGGCCGCTTGCGCACGGCGTCCAGTCCCTTCAGGACCTTGATACTTGATGAGTCGTACTTGTGTTCGGTTTCGTTGTCGCTCATTGGGTTCCGGTTCTCAAATAAGGCCTATTCGGGCTCTTTTTAGTCTAGCTGACGATCCCGCACTACGCGGATGGCGCCACAGAGCCATGTTCCACGTGGAACATGGCCAATTCACTGTCTTCAGGCCATACAGACCTGACTTCTTGTTGCTCTACACACGTAATAAACACCTGTGCGTCCAGAGATGCCAGCAGGGCACACACCAGCCTGGCATGCCCTTCGTCTAACTCCGAGGGGAGGTCGTCAATCAAGTAAGTACATTTGCCATTACCAGACTCTGACATCATTTGGCCTTGGGCCAACTTCATACCACACACCACCAGCTTTTGTTGTCCCCTGGAGAGGGTTTCGGCAGCACTATGGCCATCGATGCTAACCCGAATATCGGCTCGCTGTGGGCCCGTGTGGGTGAAGCCCTGCTCTTTGTCCGACTGCATACCCTGTGCCAGCGCTTCTGCATAGCCCAGTTGTTTGTCCCAGCCCTGGCGGAATTGCAGCGCCAACCCCCCAAGCGAGGGTGAAAGCTGCGCCATAATGCCTAAAAACCGAGGAGCCAGGTCTTCAAAATAGGCCTTCCGGTAGCTATTAATATCGGTACCACTAGCCGCCAGATCGCGCGTCCATACCTCGAGCTCCTGGTCCGGTATTTTATCACGGCGGAGCAGGTTATTGCGCTGTTTTATACAGCGCTGAAAGCGTTGCCATTGGGGGAAAAAGCGCTGTTCCACGTGGAACACTCCCCAGTCGAGGTATTGTCTGCGAGCCCCCGGGGCCCCTGTTAACAAGCCAAAGCTCTCAGCAGTAATAACCTGCAGTGGCAGCTCTTCCGCTAGCGCAGCCACCGTTCGCACGTTTTGGCCGCCTACTCGGATCTGCGCCTCTCCGCTTCGATTACGTCTTATACCAAGCGCCTGCTCTGCCAGCCCGAAGACGGTGCAGTGATCTTGCCCATGGCTAATGAGGGATTTCACACTAGTGCCGCGAAACGAGCGTGCCATCCCAAGCAAGTGTATGGCCTCTAAAACACTGGTCTTACCACTGCCATTAGGCCCAAAAAAAACGTTGATGCCGGCCAAGCCCTGCAACCGGACCTCGCTGAGGTTACGGACATAGTCAATATTAAGCTGAGTGAGGGCCACAACAGGGGGCAGGGCTCAGTGCGCGGATTGGTCCAGGGATGAGGGCAGGGCGAAAGCTGAACACTATGGCGTCAGCTAACCTTAGATACACAGAGCACGCCCTATAGCCGCATTGGCATAACAACATAGAGGGAGTCTCCGGCCTCGGATTCCTCGAGCAGCGCACTGCTATTGGCGTCAGCTAGAGACATTTTAATCCGCTCGCCACTGAGCACTCCAAGCACATCGAGCAAATAGCTGACATTGAAGCCTATTTCGATGGGTTCGCCTGAAAACTCTACCGGTACAGACTCCTCGGCCTCTTCCTGTTCAGGGTTATTCGCTTGAATATCGAGGTTATTCTGATCTAGCTTTAGTCGAACACCCCGGTATTTCTCATTGGACAAAATCGCTGCGCGGGTAAAAGCCTGCCGCAATTCGAGCCGCGAAGTCTGCATGACCTTATCGGGAGAGCGGGGGAGTACGCGCTGGTAATCAGGGAACTTTCCGTCCACCAGCTTTGATGTAAATGTGAATTCGTCGGTCACTGCCCGGATGTGATTACTACCTATCACAATTGAGATATCGGCAGCGTCTTCCATCAGCAGCCGGGCCAGTTCCAGCACACCCTTGCGAGGCAAAATAATCTGAGTATCTCCCTCACCACTAACATCTACCTTCCCCGGCAGGGTGCACATGGCCAGACGGTGACCATCGGTAGCAACTACGCGTAACTGCTGCTTTTGCAGCTCCCACAGCATGCCATTGAGGTAATAGCGTACATCCTGCTGCGCCATGGCAAAACCGGTACGGTCGATCAGACGCTTCAGCTCTCCCTGTTTCATTTTCAACTGATGCGTTCCAATGCTGTCTTCGACATTCGGAAAATCTTGCGCTGGCAGTGTAGAGAGGGAAAAGCGACTACGCCCTGACTTAACTGTCATTTTGCCGTCACCGAGGGCAAACTTGATATCGCTACCATCGGGCAGGGACTTACAAATATCTGCCAACTTGCGCGCCGGAACCGTCACCTCTCCTGGCTCTCCTGCTGTCGGCAAATTAACGCGGCCCACCAACTCAACCTCAAGATCAGTACCTGTTAGAGATAATTTGTCTCCTTCCAGCACCATAAGCACGTTGGCTAGAATCGGCAGGGTCTGTCGTCGCTCTACAACACCCGCCACAAGATTCAAGGACCTCAACAATGCATCCCGAGAAACACTGAATTTCATAAAATATCCCTAGTTACAACCGGTCTATCCTGGTGGCATTCAAGCCAATAGCAGGACAATTCAACACAAAACAAAGTTTTATTTCTTCTCTCAGGTTGTGAGAGATCGCAGCAAGTTCTTGTAATCTTCCCGAATATCGGCGTTAGTCTCGCGAAGTTCCTTGATCTTCCGACATGCGTGTAGAACCGTAGTATGGTCTCTTCCGCCGAAACTATCACCGATTTCGGGCAAGCTGTGATTGGTCAGCTCTTTGGATAATGCCATCGCCATCTGTCTTGGCCTGGCAACAGAGCGACTACGCCGACGCGACATCATATCCGAGACTTTGATCTTGTAGTACTCCGCAGCGGTACGCTGGATATTATCCATGCTGACCTGTTTGTCTTGCAATGCAAGCAGGTCTTTAAGGCTCTCTTTTATTAGCTCTATATCGATGGGTCGACCGACAAATCGTGAATTGGCAATCACGCGCTTCAACGCACCTTCGAGCTCACGAACATTTGAACGTATTCGCTGCGCTATAAAAAACGCGGAGTCCGGAGACAAATCGACCTGCACCTCTTCAGCTTTTTTCATGAGAATCGCCACCCGAGTTTCAAGTTCCGGTGGCTCCACTGCCACCGTCAGCCCCCAACCAAAGCGAGACTTCAGGCGCTCCTCCAAACCATCGATTTCCTTCGGATAACGATCACAGGTGAGAATCATCTGCTGACCGCCCTCGAGCAATGCGTTGAAGGTATGAAAAAACTCTTCCTGCGATCGATCTTTGCCAGCGAAAAACTGAATATCGTCGATAAGTAGTGCATCCACTGAACGATAAAAACGTTTAAAATCGGTGATGGCATTGAGTTGCAACGCCTTCACCATATCGGCAACAAACCGCTCAGAGTGCAAGTAAACTACTTTAGCTGTAGGGTTTTGAGCTCTCAGCGCATTGCCCACTGCATGCATCAAATGTGTTTTACCAAGGCCGACACCACCATAAAGGAATAACGGATTGTACGAATCGCCGGGGTTCTCCGCCACTTGTTGTGCAGCAGCCAACGCCAACTGATTCGACTTACCTTCAACAAAGCTATTAAAGGTGTAGTTATCGACGAGGTGGTTTTGGTGATGCAGAGATCCTTCGACTTCCACCCGTCTGCTCGTATCGGGTGTTGCTATACGGGACGCTCCATTAAAGGCACGGCTAGGGCGTGTCTGCTGCATCGGCTCACTGCCGTAGTCTTGCCGACTAACAGTACGCGTCACTTCATTGACCGGCGTATTACTAATGGCGATGGTCGCCGCTGCACGTTGAACAGCCCCTATCTCTAATGCTACCTGGACGACATCGTCAGGCTGCAGCTCCCTAACCAGCTCCGCGATACGCTCGGCGTATTTTTCGGCGACGAAATCCTTGATAAACCGGTTCGGCGCGAAGAGCGTCAGCGTCGCCTCGTCTCCCCCCACCTGTAAAGGGCGGATCCAAGTATTGAACTGCTGCGAAGGCAGCTCATCCCGCAAATGCTCCACACACTGCTGCCAGATTGCTTCAGGCAAAGAAATCCCCTCAAAGCCGGTGAAAAACCGGATTCGTTAAATTAATTAGTGCTAATAAATGTTTTGCTGCTTCACGGTCTTGGTATCAGGCCGTTTGCGCAATAATACTCTGGATTAGCTGAGTTATCCACAAATCTTCCGGTAAACCTGAATTTAATTATTACTATATTTATCAATACCTTAACACCATTACGCTTGTTTTTTACACAACTCTAGCGAAAAACATGTGGAACAGTTACTTCTGTGGATAAGCTGTTAATAACATCTTGAAATCATGTGCGCTTAATTCGGAAACAACGGAAATCCCACAAGTTTTAGTCTCTTTGCCCGGTTCGCTCTGTCGCTGCACCCGGACGTTACAGGACCGCTACGAGCCCTACATTTACCTCATATGATGCCTGCAGTAATAAACATGTCTGCTGCATTGAATTGGGCGCGTCATTTACATAGAATAGCGCACCTTTTTTTATCGACGCAAAAGCTAATGGCTTTGCGGCAATCCTTTTTGGAATAGAACAATGAAAAGAACTTTTCAACCAAGCGTAATAAAGCGTAAGCGCACTCACGGTTTTCGCGCACGCATGGCCACCAAAGGCGGACGCCATGTTCTCAACCGTCGTCGCGCCAAAGGCCGTAAGCGTCTTTCTGCCTAATCAGCTCTGAATGCTTGAGTGGATGAACACCGGGCCAACGCCCCTTTTGGTAAAAACAGGCGCTTACTTAATGCGCACGACTATAGCCGGGTGTTCGATGGACCCGACGCCAAGGCATCCAGCAAGCACCTGTTATTGTTAGCCAAAACCAACGATGGCCAGCAGCCACGTCTCGGTCTGGTTATCGCCAAGAAAAATGTTCGGCACGCTGTTCAAAGAAACCGTATCAAACGGGTGGCTAGAGAATTTTTTCGCCACCTACCGGCATCACAGTCCAATCTCGATGTAGTACTGCTGACAAGGCGAGGGCTAGATCAGTTGGATAATGCAGAGCTATCCTCTATATTGCAGCAGCAATGGAAAAAGCTGATTCAACATACCTCGAAAGCCAAAGTATGAGCCAATCAGGACTCACAATGCGCCGTTTAATGATCTTCCTTATCGATTGCTACAAGATCTGCATCAGCCCTTTTTTGGGCAACCATTGTCGTTTCTACCCCAGTTGCTCCAGTTACGCTCAAGAAGCTATTCAGACGCACGGCCTATTCAAGGGCAGTTACCTGGCGATACGACGCCTAGGAAGGTGTCACCCCTGGCACGAAGGCGGCGCAGACCCCGTGCCTCCCTGCTCTCACACGCACTGAGATAAGTAACCACCTATGGATTTTCAACGATCATTATTGATTGGCGCCATTGTTGTTCTTGGCTTTATGCTACTGACCGAATGGACCGCGTTCACTGACGAAAAGAGCAGCGCGGAAGTCGCTCAGGTATCCCGGCTGATTGACACAACCGGCAACAATGGCCACAGCGACGTAATCAACGCCGGTTCTGAAATACCCAATACGCTACCCCGCGAAGAACCCCGCCTTGACGCACTGCAAGAAGACCTTCCTACGCCGCTCGAAGCGCAACAGAGAGAGTCACCAGCTGCACTAACCAATGCCCCCAGCGGGAACATTATTGTTGTCGAGTCAGACGTCCTACAAATGGCTATCGATACTGTAGGCGGCGATATAGTTCAGGTATCACTCAGGACTCATCGCGAAAAGCAGGATGATCCGAACACCCCCTTCGTTCTGTTAGAGCAGAACGAGAAACTGATCTACGTTGCCCAGAGCGGATTGATTGGCCCCGACGGTATCGATCAAGCAGGCCGTGCTCGCTACACCGCGGATTCGAGTAATTATGCGCTTGGAGACAACCAGGACGAACTCATTGTAGATCTGCACTGGCAGGGCAACGACGCCGTGAAGGTTACCAAAAGACTCACGCTGCGCAGAGGGGACTACCTGGTCGATGTAGATTTCCTGGTAGAAAACGGCGGCAACGAAAGATGGCAGGCCAACCTGTTCGGTCAAATCAAGCGCGAAAGTGCACCGCCTCCATCCCAGGATACCAATGCCATGGGCATGAAGCCTTTCCTGGGCGTGGCAACTACACGGCCAGATGACCGCTTCGCCAAGTTCACCTTCAACGACCTGGTGGATGAACCTTTCAAAGAACAATTGCCTGCCGGCTGGGTTGCGATGATTCAAC